>NZ_JBSHBN010000029.1:45552-69527 GCF_053612025.1 Kitasatospora sp. NPDC054768 | reverse complement strand
GTGGAGAAGCTCGGTAGCTCGCTGGGCTCATAACCCAGAGGTCGCAGGTTCAAATCCTGTCCCCGCTACAAAGGAAGGGCCCGGAGGCATCAAGCCTCCGGGCCCTTCGGCATTCCCGGGGCCGGACGGCTCCGTCGTACGGGGGAGGGGCGGGAACCGCTCCGGCGGGGGAGGCGGTCGGGGCGGCCGCCGAGGGAGGGTTCCCGGTGTCGGTCGACGGGCTTTCGAAGGAGCCGGGGATGAAGCGGGTGCTGGGCGCGGTGGCGATCACGGCGGGGGTGCTGGTCGGGATGTCGGCCTGCCTGCCGTTCGGGGACGACGCGGAGCACCGGACGGTGAGCTACGGGGTGGCGGGACCGGTCCGGGAGCTCGTCGTGGAGGGGGCCGACGGCGGGGTGGTGGTGCACGGGGGCGGTGACGCCGTGCACGTGGTCGAGAAGCAGGACTACCGGGGGGACGCGCCGAAGAGCACCCACGAGGTGACGGACGGCGTGCTGAGGCTGACGTACGACTGCGGCTCCTGCGGGATCGGGTACACCGTGCAGGTGCCCGCCGGGACCAGGGTGCGGGTGAAGGAGGGCAACGGTGGCGTCGAGCTGTCCGGGCTGGCCGGCGAGGTGGACGCCGAGGTGACCAACGGCGGGGTCGAGGCCGACGGGCTGCGGGCCCCGCGGGTGCGGCTGGTCACGGTGAACGGCGGGGTGCGGGCCGACTTCGCCGCGGCGCCGTCGAAGGTCGAGGCGAGCACCACCAACGGCGGGGTGCGGCTGCGGGTGCCGGCCGGGGAGGCGTACGCGGTGGACGCCCGGGCCTCGGCCGGCGCGGTGGACCTGGGCATCCCCTCGCAGCCGGGCGCGGCGCGCAGCATCAGCGCCCGGGCGGAGACCGGCGGTGTGACGGTCAGCGGTGTCTGACCTGGGCGTTCCGCAGGCGCTGCCGGTAGGGCATGATCTCCTCCGCGGGGGCGGCGTCCCCGGCTACGGGGGAGGGACCGGGGTGGAGCGTGCGGTGCGCCTGCGCGGCCGGGTGGACGGGTTCGGCCCGTACCTGCCGGACTCGCTGCTGGCGGTGGCGGCGGCCGGGGTCGCGCTCTGGGCGGTGTCCCAGGACACCACGGTGCGCCCGTGGTGGATCCACCTGCTCGCGGTGGCGACCGCGCTGCCGCTGCCCTGGCGGCGCCTGAGGCCGCTGACGGTGCTGGCGCTGGCGACGGCGCCGTCGCTGGTGATCTCGGTGGTGGCGCACTCGGCCAACCCCCAGGTGCCGCTGTCCGGGGTGGTCGCCCTCTACACGGTGGCGGAGCGGTCCTCGGAGCGGGTGCGGTGGAGCGTGCTGGCGGTGGTGGTGGTCGGCAACGTGCTGGGCACCCACTCGCCGAACGGCGCGCTGTTCAGCCTGGTCACCTCCGTCGGCACCTTCGTGTTCGGCTCGCTGGTGCGCGCCCAGCGGCAGCTGGCCCGGGTGCAGGCGGAGCGGGCCCGGGAGGCCGGCGAACGGGCGGCGAGCGACGCGGCCCGGGCGGTGGCGGAGGAGCGGGCCCGGATCGCCCGGGAGATGCACGACATCCTGGCCCACGCCGTCTCGCTGATGGTGATCCAGGCCGAGGCCGGGCCGGTGGTGGTGCGCAGTGATCCGGACCGGGCCGTCCGCGCGTTCGACACCATCGCCGACGCGGGCCGGGACGCGATGGTCCAGCTGCGGCGCGTGCTGGGGGTGCTGAAGGACCCGGAGGCGGGCCGGCAGCTGGCGCCGCGGCCCCGGCTGGCCGAACTCGCCGGGGTGGCCGACCGGGTGCGCGCGGCGGGGCTGCGGGTGGATCTCGAACTTCCGGGGCAGGAGGGTCCGCTGCCGGCCGACGTGGAGACGGCGGCGTACCGGATCGTGCAGGAGGCGCTGACCAACACGGTCAAGCACGCCGGGGCGGACCGGGTCGCGGTCCGGGTGCGGCGGGCCGGGGAGGTGCTGGAGGTGGTGGTCTCGGACAACGGACGCGGGGTGCCGGCCGCGGCCGGCCGTGCGGTGGTCGGCTGGTCCGGCGGCCGCGGTCTGGTCGGCATCCGGGAGCGGGCGGCGGCCTGCGGCGGGCGGGCCGAGGCCGGGCCGGGGCCGGAGGGCAGGGGTTTCCTGGTGAGGGCCCGGCTGCCGCTGGGCACGGGCGGGGTGGTGGAGAGGGTGGACGAATGACGCCGATCCGGGTGGTCGTCGCGGACGATCAGGAGCTGGTGCGGGCCGGGTTCGGGATGATCCTGGACGCGCAGCCGGACATCGAGGTGGTGGCCGAGGCGTGCGACGGTGCCGAGGCGATCGAGGCGGTGCGCGCGCACGGCCCGGACGTGCTGCTGCTGGACGTCCGGATGCCGGTGATGGACGGGCTGGAGGCGGCCCGCCGGGTGTGCGCCGAGTTCCCGTCGACCAAGGTGATCATGCTGACCACCTTCGACATCGACGACTACGTCTTCGACGCGCTGTACGCGGGCGCCAGCGGCTTCCTGCTCAAGGACGTCCGGCGGGACGACCTGGCGCACGGGGTGCGGATGGTCGCCTCGGGGGAGGCGCTGCTCGCGCCGTCGGTGACCAGGCGGCTGATCGGCGAGTTCGCGGCCCGTCGGCCGGGGGCGCCGGAGCGGGCGGTGCGACCGCCGTCGCGGCTGCTGGAGCAGCTGACCCTGCGCGAGCGGGAGACGCTGCGGCTGATCGCGCGCGGGCTGTCCAACGCCGAGATCGCGGCCGAGCTGGTGGTCAGCGAGCACACGGTGAAGACGCACGTCAGCAATGTGCTGAGCAAGCTCGGGCTGCGGGACCGGGTGCACGCGGTGGTGTTCGCGTACGAGGCCGGGGCGGTGGTGGCGGGGGAGTCCTGACGGGCTCCCCCGTGCGGGGGAGGCGGCCGGTTCGCCGGTGCGGGTGATCCGGGACGAGGGCCCCGGCCGGGAGGCTCTGCGGTGTCGGAACGGACCACACCGCTGGAGACCATCGGATGAACACCGCCCTGAATGCCCGGAACACCCGCCCCACCCGCCTCAGCGGCCTCACTCCGTACGCCGTCGTCGGCGCCCCCGCCCTGATGGCCCTCTACGGCGGCATCCGCCTGGTGCCGGGCTCCCGGGCGCCCGGCCCCGGCTGGACGGCGGGGCACACCGCGATGCTCGCCGGGCTGCTGCTGTTCGCCCCCGTCCTCCTCGCCCTGCACCGGCGGCTCGCCCCGCGCGGCACGGCCGCGCGGACCGCGGCCGGGGCGGCGCTGGGGACGGCCTTCGCGGGGTTGCTCTGCTCGCTGGCGCAGATCGGCATCGACCTGGTGGTGGGGCTGGCGGCGGCGGACAAGGCCGAGCAGTCGCGGCTGTTCGACCGGGTCCAGGACGTCCCGGGCGTGCTGCCGGTCGTCTACCAGGTCGGCCCGCTGCTCTTCTACGTCGGCCTGCTGGCGCTGCTGACCGCCGCCGCGGCGGGCCGCTCCCGGGCGCTGCGCTGGTGGAGCCCGGTGCTGGCGCTGCTCGGCACCCTGGCCTCGGGCGTCGACCTGGCCCTCGTCCCGCTCGCCGCCGCCTGCTACCTGCTCGCGCTCGCCCCGCTGGCCCGTCCGGCCGCCGCGCCGCGCGCCGCCCTGGCCTGAAACGCGCGTCCTGGCCCGAAGCGGGCCCCGGCCCGGCGCCCCCGGATTTTCGGTGGCCGGTCGTGGGCCGCGGGCCGTACGGTCCGGGGTATGAACGCGAAGCGCCCCCTGATCGCCGTGCTCACCGGCGCGGGCATCTCGACGGACTCCGGCATCCCCGACTACCGCGGCCCGCAGGGGCTGTGGCAGAAGGACCCGTCGGCGCAGGAGCTGGTCACCATCGGGCCGTACCTGGAGGACCCGGAGGTCCGGCGGCGGGCCTGGCGGATGCGGCTGGAGACGGGCGCGCTGGGCGCCGAGCCGAACGCCGGGCACCGGGCGCTGGTCGACCTGGAGCGCTCCGGGCTGCCGCTGCGGGTGCTCACCCAGAACATCGACGGGCTGCACCAGAGGTCCGGGCTGACCGCCCGCAAGGTGCTCGAACTGCACGGCAACGTGCGGGAGACGCAGTGCCTGCGCTGCCGGGTGGTCGGTTCGATGGCGGACGCGCTGGACCGGGTCGGGGCGGGCGAGCCGGACCCGGCGTGCCGGGAGTGCGGGGGGATCCTCAAGCCGCGCATCGTGATGTTCGGCGAGAACCTGGACCCGGAGGTGCTCGGGCAGGCCGACGCGGTCGCCCGGGCCTGCGACGTCTTCATCGCGGTCGGCACCAGCCTCCAGGTGTTCCCGGTGGCGGGGCTGCCGTACAACGCGGTGCGGACCGGGGCGAAGCTGATCATCGTGAACGGCGAGCCGACGCCCTACGACGAGGCCGCGGCCGAGGTGATCCGGGAGCCGATCTCGCAGGCGCTGCCGAAGCTGGTGCGCCGACTTGTCCTGGAACGGGCCTGAGCGGGGGCCGGAAGGGTCATGTTCCCGGACGTACCGCGTGCGTACGATGATCTTTCCGGCTTCCCCCCTCCTGGCCTGGAGTGATCGACCGATGACGACGACGGCGAAGTTCGACCCCTGGTCGGCGGCCTTCGTGGCCCACCCGTACGACGCGTACGCCGAACTGCGCGAGCACGCGCCGGTGACGTACTTCGAGCCCACGAACCAGTGGCTCGTCTCGCGCCACGAGGACGTCAGCGCCCTGCTGCGCGACCGGCGGCTCGGCCGCACCTACACCCACCGCTTCAGCCACCAGGAGTTCGGCCGCCCCGAGCCCGACCCGGCGCACGAGCCCTTCCACACCCTCAACGACCACGGGCTGCTCGACCTGGAGGCGCCCGACCACACCCGGCTGCGCCGGCTGGTCTCCAAGGCCTTCACCCCGCGCATGGTCGAGGGCCTGCGCCCCACCGTGCGGCGGCTGGCCGGCGAACTGGTCGACCGGCTGCTCGCGGCCGGCGGCGGCGACCTGATCTCCGCCGTCGCCGAGCCGCTGCCGGTCGCCGTGATCGCCGAGATGCTCGGCGTGCCGGAGGCCGACCGCCACCTGCTGCGGCCGTGGTCCGCCGACATCACCGGGATGTTCGAGCTCAACCCCACCGAGGAGACCGCCCGCCGGGCCGTCACCGCGAGCATCGACTTCTCCGACTACCTGCGCACCCTGATCCGCGAGCGCCGGGGCAACCCCGGGACGGACCTGATCAGCGCGCTCATCCAGGCCCAGGAGGGCTCCGACGCGCTCAGCGAGCAGGAGATGATCTCCACCTGCGTGCTGCTGCTCAACGCCGGCCACGAGGCGACCGTCAACACCACCGGCAACGGCTGGTGGGCGCTGTTCCGCAACCCCGGGGAGCTCGCCCGGCTGCGCGGCTCGGTGGACGCACTGCTGCCCACCGCGATCGAGGAGCTGATGCGCTGGGACACCCCGCTGCAGATGTTCGAGCGCTGGGTGCTGGAGGACATCGAGGTCCGCGGCGTCACCATCCCGCGCGGCGCCGAGATCGCCCTGCTCTTCGGCTCCGCCAACCGCGACCCCGAGCGCTTCGCCGACCCGGACCGCCTCGACCTCGGCCGCACCGACAACCCGCACATCACCTTCGGCGCCGGAATCCACTTCTGTCTGGGCGCCCCACTCGCCAGACTGGAGCTCACCGAGTCCTACGGCACGCTGCTGCGCCGGGCCCCGGGCCTGCGGTTGGTCCGCGAGCCCGAGTGGAACCCGGGCTACGTGATCCGCGGGCTCAAGGAGCTGTTGGTCGAGGTGTGACGGGAAGAGGGGGGAACTGCCGTGGGCAAGGCGACGGGGGCACTGCTGGGGCTGGCGATCGGCGACGCGATGGGCCGGCCGACCGAGTTCCAGGACATCGAGCGGATCGCCGCCGACCATCCGAACTGGCGGCGGCTCCCGCTGCCGAAGAAGGCGCTGGTCACCGACGACACCCAGATGACGCTCGCCCTCGCCCGCGGCCTGCGCACCGCCCTGGCGCGCGGGACCCTGACGCCCCTGCGGCTGGAACGGCCGGTCCGCGAGGAGTTCGTCGACTGGTGGCGCTCCCCGCAGAACAACCGTGCCCCCGGCATGACCTGCCTGCGCGCCTGCCAGCGCCTCAGCCACGACGAGTACCGCTGGCAGCAGGCCAGCGACGTCGGCTCCAAGGGCTGCGGCGCCAACATGCGGGTCGCCCCGGTCGGACTGATCCGCGACCTGGACGCCCGGCAGCTCTCCGGCGCCGCCCAGCTGCAGTCCGCGCTCACCCACGGCCACCCGACCGCGCTCGCCGCCAGTGACCTCACCGCGTACGCCGTGCGCAAGCTCGCCGAGGGCGTCCCGCCCGCCGCACTGCCCGCGGTGCTGCGGGCGTACGCGCTGGCGAGCCGCGAGCGGTACGACGCGTTCTGGCTCGGCGACCTCGCCGACCGCTGGTACGGCTCCTCGCCGCAGGCCGTCATCGCCCGCGGCTGATGGGCCCCTCCTGCCCGTCGGCGGGCAAGGAGGGAGAGTGCCTCCAGGTGCTCGACCGGCTGGACGCGGCGCTCGCCGCCCCCGACGTCGAGGCCGACCCGTGCCTGGCCACCGGCGAGGGCTGGGTCGCCGAGGAGGCCTTCGGCACCGGCCTGCTCTGCTTCCTGCTGCTGCCCGACGACCCGGTGGCGGCCGTCCGCCGGGCCGCCTGCTCCAGCGGCGACTCCGACTCGCTGGCCTGCCTGACCGGCGCCTTCGCCGGCGCCCACCACGGCGAGGCGGCCTGGCCGGCCGACTGGGTGGAGCGGATCGAGCACCGGGACGAACTGCTGGAGTTCGGAGCGCTCTGGGACTGATCCGGGGCACGCCGGCCGGGCGGAACCGGTGGGCGGGACGGCGCGTCGAAGGGCCATGACGAACCGCAGCACCGCAACCCGTCGCACCCTCCGCCGCCCGGCGGCGCTGCTCCTCGCGGCCGCGCTCGCCACGCCGCTGCTCGCCGGCTGCGGCAGCACCGGGGCCGCCGCGCCCGTGGAGCTCCGGGCGTCCGCGCCCGTGAGCCGGCCGGCCGTCGACCCGGCCCAGGTGGCCGCCACCGCGACCGCCACCGACGCCTTCGGCCTGGACCTCCTGCACGCCCTGACCAGCGAGCCGGACGCCGCCGGGAGCAACCTCGTGGTCTCCCCGTCCGGCCTGGCCACCCTGCTCGCCATGCTGCTGCCCGGAGCCCGCGGCGCCACCGCCGGGGAACTGGCCGAGGCCCTGCACACCGGGCTCGACCCGCGGCAGTACGCGCTCGCCACCGGCGCGCTGAACCGGCCGGTCCCGGCCACCGACCAGCTGACCCTGCGCCGCAGCGACGACGTCTGGACCCAACAGGGCCTGGCCGTCGAGCCGGACTACCTCGCCACCCTCGCCGCCGCCTTCGACGCCGGGGTCCACCAGGCCGACTTCGCCAAGGACCCGGACGGCGCCCGCAAGACCGTCAACGCGGCGGTGGAGAAGGCCACCGACGGCCGGATCAAGGACCTGTTCGGCTCGAACGGGATCACGTCGAGCACCCGGCTGGTGCTCACCGACGCGCTGTACCTCAAGGCGAAGTGGGCCTCCGCCTTCACGCCCTCGCACACCGCCGACCGCCCGTTCCACAAGCTCGACGGCTCCGCCCCGGCCGTCCCCACGATGGGGCAGACCGGGGAGTTCAAGTACGCCGACGGCTCCGGCGGGATCGTCGGCGAGCCCTGGCAGGCCGTCGAACTGCCCTACGCGGAGGGCGGGCTGGTGATGGACCTGATCGTCCCCCCGCAGGGCGGCTTCGCCGCGTTCGCCAAGGGCCTGGACCAGCCCCAGCTCGACCGCGTCCTCGGGGCCCTCGCCGAGCGGCCGGTCGACCTCCGGCTGCCGCGCTTCCACTTCGGCACCTCGAAGGAGCTCACCCCCGCGCTGCGCTGGCTCGGCGTGCGGGCGGCCTTCGACGCGGCCGACTTCGGCGGCATCGCCAAGGACCCGCTGGCCGTCGGCACGGTGGTGCAGAAGGCCACGATCGAGGTCGGCGAGGACGGCACGGTCGCGGCGGCCGGCAGCGGTGTCGGGATGGAGGTGATGGCGGCGCCGAACGCCGAACGGCCGGTCCAGGTGTACGTCGACCGGCCGTTCCTGTTCCTGATCCGGGACAGCCGGGGCGGCGCGCCGCTGTTCCTCGGCCAGGTCACCGACCCGCAGGCGGGGTAGTCACCGGGCCGGGTGGTCACCAGGCGGGGTAGCGCCCGCCGAGCCCGGGGTGCAGCGGGTCACGGCTGCCGAACAGCACCAGCAGGTCGTCCGCGACCTGCCGCAGCTCGGCCCGCCCCTCGACCGCCCCGGCCCACTCGGGGGGCAGCGCCGCGGCGCCGTACGCGGCCCCGACCAGGTTGCCGCAGACCGCGCCGGTCGAGTCGCTGTCCCCCGAGTGGTTCACCGACAGCAGCAGCGCGGTGCGCACCGGATCGGGGTCCAGGGTGGCCGCCAGCAGCGAGTACACCGCGATGGCCAGGCACTCCTCGGCGGTCCAGCCGAGCCCGACCCGCTCCACCGTCTCCGCGGCCGGCTCGGCCTCCTGGGCCAGCCGCACCGCCCGGGCCAGCGCCTGGACGGTCTCCTTGGAACTCGGCAGCTCGCGGATCTGCTCCACCGTCTCGCCGACCGCCGCCCAGGGCTCGGTGCCGTCCGCGAGCCGCTCGACCAGGGCCGCGAAGGCGCCGGCCGCGAGGTAGCCGGTCGGGTGTCCATGGGTGAGCTGGGCGCACTGCACCGCCAGCCCGAAGGACTGCTCGACCCCGAGCCGGGCCAGCCCGAACGGCGCCGAGCGCATCACCGTGCCGCAGCCCTTGGAACCCGGGTTGATCGGCCCCAGCAGCCCGATCGCGGACGGCGCCTCGAACACCGGATGCTCGGCCACCCCGCTCAGGCAGGCGTTGCCGGGCGCCCGCCGCGCGTACAGGAAGGGCCGGCTCAGCAGCCAGCCGTCGTACGGGCGGGGCTGCGGCTCGGTGTCCGGCGCACCCTGGTACTGGGTCCGCAGCCAGCGCCGGTAGGCGCCGTGGACGGCCTCCGGCACCGAGCCGCCGCCGCCCGTCCAGCCGCGGACGAAGCCGCGGATCAGACCCTCGGCGGTGAACAGCGTCATCTGGGTGTCGTCGGTGACCTCGACCGGCCCGGGCCCGGCCGGCAGCGTGGTCACGCCCTGCGGCCCGAACCGGTCCTGGATCTGGTGGAGTTGCTGGAACTCCACCGGCCAGCCCAGCGCATCGCCGATCGCTCCGCCGAGCAGCGCTCCGCGCACCCGGTCCCGGTACCCCGACTCCGCCGCCGGATCCGTCACGTCGCGTCCCCCTTCGTTCGTGGCGGACTACGTTCTATCAGGTCCCCGGGGAATGATCGGCGGGACGGGCCCTACCGGCGGATCGCACCGGCGCGTCCGTGCAGCGCGGCCCGGTCGGCGGCGGCGCGTCCGGCCGCCCAGCCCACGCCGTCGCTGACCCGCACCCGCTGCGAGACCAGCTTCGGGAACAGCCGGTCGACCTGCTCGTCCACCGCCTCGGAGCGGGCGGCGAGCGCGGGCAGCAGCCGCTCGTCCGGCAGCAGCTGCTCCTCGGTGCCGTCCTCGCGCAGGTGCCGGCCGGCCGCGGCGGCGCTGGTGGCGCGCTCGGTCGCGGCGGTCAGCCGCTCGCGGATCCGCGCCGCGTACGCGACCAGGAAGGACTGCCGGAACGCCTTGCTGCGCGAGTCCTTGCGGGAGCCGGCCTTGTTGAGCGCGTGGGTGGCCTGCACCAGCAGCGAGGTGTAGAGCAGCTCGACGCCGTCCAGGTCGCCGTCGAAGCCGACCACGGTGCAGAAGCCGAACTCCTTCGCCCACACCACCCGGCACCGGTTGGCCGCCGCGACCGCGTCCAGCAGCATCGTCTTGGGGCCCTCGTACGGGTTGTCCACCCCGATCCGCAGCGCCGCCGGGGTGTCGCGGTCGGCGCCGGCCGCGGCCAGCAGCGCGTCGTCGATGCTGTGCTGGGCCATCAGCTGCTGGGCCTTGGCGGTCAGCGCCTCGGCCTCCTCCGGGTACTCGGTGGACTCGGCCTTGGCCAGCAGCGCCCGGATCCGCGCCAGCATCCGCGGCTCGCCGGTCACCGGCGCCGAGTGCCGCCCCCGGACGGCCTGCCCGGGGGCGGGCCCCACCGGGGCGATCGGCGGCAGCCGGCCCCAGGTGCGCAGCAGCTCCAGGACGGCGGTGGCGAGCGCGAAGCGGTCCAGCCGGTGCCGGTGGGCGAAGGCGCCGAGGTACTCCTCGTCGCCGGACCACCACACCTCGGCCTCCAGCTCGCGCAGCTGCTCCCGCCAGCGCCGGTCCAGGCCGGCCGCGGGGTGGCGGCGGTCCTCGGCGGCGATCAGGTCCACCGCGAGGGCCAGGTGGACGGGCTGCAGCTCGCGGCGCACCACCCGGGCCAGGTCGGCCGGCCGCCATCCGGCGGACCAGCAGCGGCCGACGGCGGTGTCCGCGTGGCCGAGCACCGCCCGGCTCACCTCGGGCCACTGCCCGGCCGAGGCGGCCAGCAGCGAGGCCCCGGTGTCCAGGGCGAGGTCCAGTGCGTCCTCCGGTGCCGTCAGCACCGACCGCACCGCCTGCTCCAGCAGCGGCCCGGCGGTCCCGGCCTGCTGCGCTCGCTCGCCCACGGTGTGTCCCTGCTCTCCTCGACGGTCCGGCCTCCTGCCCATGATGCCGGAGCCGCGGCGAAGACCGTCCGGCGCTCGGGCCGGCGGGGCCCGCGGCTCAGCGCTCGATGGCCTTGGCCAGGATCTCCGGCGTGCGCTCCAGCAGCCGGCCCGCGGCCATCCGCACGCCCAGCGTCGCGACCAGGGCGCCGTACAGCGGGCCGACCAGCAGCACCGGCCAGCTCGGCCCGTCCGAGACCAGCGCCCAGGCGAGGTAGCCGCCGACCGGCAGTGCCAGCACCGTGACGCCGAGCATCGAGCCGAACTGGTTGAGCAGGATCAGCCCGCCCTGTCCGGGGGCGGCGTTGCGCATCGGGTTGCTGTCGGCCGGCATGGTGTAGGGCGCCAGCACGCTGAACATCGAGCCCAGCGCGATCCCGCAGCCGAGGAGGGTCAGCGCCAGGCCGAGCGCGGACGGCAGCTCGCCCCATCGGCCGGTGACGGCCGCCAGCACCAGCCCCAGCACCACCGTCACCGGGACGGCGTACGACAGCACCGCGTACGCCCGGCCGCGCAGCTCGGACCGGGCGTCGGCCGGGGTGCGCAGGGTGGCGGCGACCATCCAGAACGCCGAGCCGTCCATGCCGAACAGGTTGAGCATCTGCAGTCCGAGGAACACCCCGGTCATCGCCAGCAGGTAGACGCTCGCCCAGCCCTGGACCATGGACAGCACGCAGATCACCAGCGTCATCCCGATGCTGGTGAACAGCGCGGCCTTGGCCCGCGGCTCGCGCCAGGCGTAGCGCAGGTGGCGCTGCATCACCGCGCCGGTCCGGCCCTGGGGCAGGAAGCGCCAGCCGCGCGAGTTCTGCACCCCCCGGGCCACCTCCAGGGTGGAGGAGTCGGCGGTGACCATCAGCTCCTGCAGGCTCCGCCGCCACCAGCGCAGCAGCAGTGCCAGCAGCGCGGCGGCCGCGGCGAGCTGGAGCAGCGCGAGCCCGTACCGGCCCTCGCCGGCGGTGCGCGGCGCGTCCGCCGCGCTGATCGGCGGGATCCAGCGCAGTACCGAGGCGATCGGCTTCAGCGGGGTGAGGTCGATCGGTCCGCCCCGACGGCCGAGGATGCTCTGCGAGCCGACGTTGGCGACCTGCACCAGCAGCGCGAAGGCCAGCCCGCCGAAGATCGCGAAGTCCTTGCCGCGCCGGCTGGAGAGCATCCGGGCGTTGCCCGCCGCGACCGCCCGGGAGAGCGTGACCAGGCAGAGCACCGCGAGCGGTACGGCGGGCACCGCGACCGCGGCCGAGGCGCCGCCGGCCGCGCCGGCCAGCACCGCGCCGGTCACCAGCACCAGGCTGATCAGCGGCCCCGGTCCGATCAGCGCGGCCAGCAGCGAGCCGCGCAGCAGCGGGCCGGGCCGCAGCGGCAGCATGGTCAGCCGGGTCGGGTCGGCGCTCTCGTCGCTGGAGAAGAGGAACAGCGGCAGGGCGGCCCAGCCCAGGGCCAGCACGCCGAGCAGCATCACCCCGGCGTCCCCGGAGCCCGCGTAGCGCCCGTTCAGCGCGCTCATGGCGACGGCGACGCCGGCCGCGAGGGCCAGGCCCACGACGCCGCCGATCACGTAGACGGTGGTCCGGCCGGGGCTGCGCCGCAGCCCGTTGCGCAGCAGCCGCAGCTTGAGCGCGACCAGGGCGCGCACCACCGTCCGCCCGTCGGGCACCGAGGCCGTGCGCGTGGCCTCGCTCCGCTCGGTCACAGGGCACCCCCGGGCTGCCCGCCGCCGAGCCAGCCGAGCGCCTGCCCGTCGTCCTCGCGCACGCCGATCAGGTCCAGGAAGGCCTCGTGCAGGCTGCGCCCGCCCCGTACGGTGTCCAGCGGTCCCTGGGCGATCACCTGGCCGGCGTTGACCACGGCGACCCAGTCGCAGAGCTGTTCGACCAGCTCCATCACGTGGCTGGAGAAGACCACCGTGGAGCCGGCCGCCGCGTACCGCTTGAGCACGCCGCGGATGGTCTGGGCGGAGACCGGGTCGACGCCCTCGAAGGGCTCGTCCAGGAACAGCACGTCCGGGTTGTGCAGCAGCGCCGCGGCCAGGCCGATCTTCTTGCGCATGCCGGTGGAGTAGTCGGCGACCAGCTTGTCGGAGTCGCGGCCGAGGTCCAGGACGGCCAGCAGCTCCTCGGCCCGCCGGTCCACCTCGGCGCCGGGCAGGCCGCGCAGCCGCCCGGTGTACTGGAGCAGCTCGCGCCCGCTGAGCCGCTCGAACATCCGCAGGCCCTCGGGCAGGATGCCGATCCGCGCCTTGACCGTGACCGGGTCCGCCCACACGTCGGTGCCGTGCACCAGGACGGTGCCCTGGTCGGGCCGGAGCAGCCCGGTGACCATCGACAGCGTGGTGGTCTTGCCGGCACCGTTCGGCCCGACCAGGCCGATGAACGCCCCGGCCGGCAGCTCCAGACTCAGCCCGGCCACCGCGGCCTGGGTGCCGAAGTGCTTCCAGAGCCCCTGGATGCTGACGGCGGACGGGGTTCCCGGCCCGGGGAGGTCGGAGGACGGCGGCGCTGACGCCTGCATGGCGGCCTTCTCTGCTCGTGGTGGTGGAGTGGTGGGCATCGTGCTGGTGGAAGCCCTCGGGGCTCAGCCTGTCACTGCTCGAACAGGCTGTCGCCCGAGTTGAGCATCCCCTGAGCACATCCGCCGAACGGGTGAGGCACGCCGACCAATATCCTCTTCTCGGCGGCTACTGGGCCGATTTGGCAACTACTCAGTTCGGCCGTTCGTCCTGCACTATGAGGAAGCAGTGACGTGCGCGGGGGTGCCGCGCTACCGGGAGGTGGCGGATGTCCGTACAACCATGGGGCGAGCCCGGTTCCGGCTATCCGCCCGGCAAGCGGTCGGCGGGGGGCTGGCAGCCGGTGCCCGCGCCGGCGGTGTCGTCGCAGGCGGCGATGCGGGCGGGCCACGCGGACCGGGACCGGACGCTCGACGTGCTCAAGGCCGCGTTCGCCGAGGGGCGGCTCTCCGTCCAGGAGTACGAGCAGCGCCACGAGGCCGTGGCCGCGGCGCAGACCTACGGTCAGCTGGCCGTGCTGGTGGCCGACCTGCCCTCCGGGCCGATGACGGCGCCGCCGGCCGCCGCCGCCACGCCGGTTCCGGCCACCTTCATGGCCGTCCCGCCGCCGGTGCAGGCCCGCCCCACCAACGTGCTCGCCGTGGTCTCCCTGGTGGCCAGTCTGGTCGGCCTCTCCGCGCCCGCCGTGATCACCGGCCACATCGCCCGCTCGGAGATCCGCCGCCGCAACATGGACGGCGACTGGGCGGCCGTCCTCGGCCTGGTCATCGGCTACCTGGGGTGCGCGTTCTGGACCCTGATGATCCTCCTCGGCTTCGCCTGAGGCCCACCCGGTCGGGTGATCCCACGGTGGTCGGCCGTTCTTCCCGATGGGGCCTTCCTCAGACGGAGGACCTATGATGCCCGGGGCTGCCGCCGCGCACCCGGAAGCAGTACGTTCTCCGTCACCGGCCGACGCCGAAGGGCCGGGCGGGCCGAGCGAGCGACCACGAGCTGAGGACCGTGCCAGTGACAGTCAGTGCCCAAGAGGCCTCCAGGATCCCGCCGATCGGAGGACGTTCGCTGATCCGGGGATCCGCGGGCCGCTCCGTGGCCCGGCTCCGGACGTCGGCTCCGGCACTGCTCGCGGGCGAGGCCGTGGTCTCCTTCCTGGCCGCCCTGGTGCTCCCGCTGATGGCGCGCGGCTTCCAGATGGACCCGCTGAACCGGATCGCCCAGGTGAGCGGTCTCGCCGCGGTGCAGCTGCGGTTCGCGGTCATCGGCTTCCTCCTGCTCGGCGTGGTCGTGCTCGCGATGCGCTTCCGCTCGGGCCGGCACTTCGGCCTGGCGTCCCGTTTCTCCTCGGCCGCCATCGCCGGTCTCGCCAGCGGCTTCGTGGCGGCCGGCGCGGTCATCGCGCTGCTCGGCACGCCCTGGCCGATGTTCGGCATGAACGGCGACAGCCAGCGCATCGTCGAGTGGGCCCACGCGGTGGTGAACGGTCAGCCCTCGGGCTCGCCGGTCTACCCGCCGGCGCCGCTCTACACCCTGGGCTTCTACGCGGAGCTGTTCCGCGGCGGCAACACCGCGTACGCCTTCAAGGACCTGCAGATCTTCGGCGCCGCAGCGTTCGGCCCGCTGGTCTACCTCTCGTGGCGCATGCTGCTCAGCCCGGTCCGCGCACTGGCCTTCGGCGTGCTGCCGGCCTTCGCCCTGATCGACGCCTACAAGCCGTACAGCCAGACCGTGCTGGTGGTCCTGGTGCCCGTGCTGGTCGCCGTGGTGGTGCACCTGCGCCGGAGCGGGACGGACGGCTGGCGGCTGCTGCTGCTGAAGGCGGGCGGCTTCGGGGCGTTGCTGGGCCTGATGTTCCTCACGTACTCCGGCTGGTTCCTGTGGAGCGCCCTCGGCGTGCTGGTCGCGGCGTTGATGTACTTCCCCTGGCACGAAGACCGGCGCAAGGGCCTGGCGTACCTCGGCACCACCGGGGCCGCCTTCCTGCTGGTCTGCGGCAGCTACCTGGTGACCATGCTGACGGAGGCCCCGGACACCAAGGACTCCAACTTCCGCTTCGACAACTTCACCGACCCGGCGTACTTCCTGATGTGGCGTACGGACATGCCGGGCAAGGTGGGGGACTGGCCGATCCCCGGCGAGTTCGGCGGCATGGACCTGTTCGCGGTGGTGATGTTCGTCGCACTGGGCGCCGCCCTCTGGCTGGGCATCCGCAAGCCGGTGATCGTCACCATCAGCTGCATGTTCGCGAGCGCCTGGGTGATGCGGATGTTCATCGCCTCGCACATGTACGAGACGCAGACGGTCCAGCTCTACACCCGGACCAACAACCAGCTGCTCTACTGCGGCCTGCTGCTCTGCGCCCTGCTCGCCCACCTGGTCTCGCTCCGGCTGGCCGAGCGCCGCCGGGCCGCGGAGGCCGCCGGTACCGCCGGAACGGCCCTGCCGGGCCCGCAGGCGGCCGTGATCGGTACGCTGTTCGCTCTTCTCTTCCTGTTCGGTACGGTCTCCTCGTCGATGGCGGACCGCTACATGCCGGCGAAGGAGGACACCTACCGCATCCTGCCGTGGGTGTCGCACACCATGCAGAACCTCGACGGCACCTGCCCGAAGTTCGCGCCGGGTGGGCAGTGCTCCAAGACCGGTGACCAGTCATGGCTCAGCATGATCAAGTAACCAGTTCCCGCCCATGAGCCCGAACTGACCCCGAAGGCCCAATCCTGATGATGATCACCGCCGTCAAGAGCCTCGCCGACCGGCTCGTCTCCTCACCGAGGCGTCTGTGGGTCGTGGCGTTCGCGATCCTGTTCGCACTGAGTGGGGCCTGGGCGTTCGCTTCGCCGACCGGTGCCTCGCCGGACGAGCACGCACACCTGATCCGGGCGGCGGCCGTCGCCCGAGGCCAGGTCGAGGGACGGGAGGTCATGGTCCCGCACCTGGTGGGCGGCATCGAGGGCCAGTTCGCCGAGACCGGGGTCGAGCTCCCGCGCATCTACCAGGACCTCAAGGACGTCAACAGCTGCTACGTCTTCAAGCCCGAGCAGCCGGCCTCCTGCGCGCCCCGGCTCGTGGACCGTCCGGGGGAGACCCTGGTGACCACCGCGGCGGGCCGCTACCACCCGGCGTACTACTTCGCGGTGGGCTGGCCCAGCCTCCTGGTCCACGGGGCCAAGGCCTTCTACCTGATGCGCCTGATGTCGGCGCTGATCTGCTCCGCCCTGGTGGCGAGCGCGGTGGTCTCGGCGGCGGAGTGGCGGCGGCGCTCCTTCACCCTGCTCGGCGTGATCACCGCGGCCACGCCGATGGCGCTGTTCCTGTTCGGCGTGGTCAACCCGAGCGGTCCGGAGATCGCGGCGGGCATCCTGGTCTGGAGCGCCGGGCTGCCGATGCTGATGAGCCCGGACCCGCTCCTGCTGAACCGCCGGCTGGCGCGGTTGGGCATCGGCGCGCTGGTGCTGATCAGCATCCGCCCGCTGGGCCTGATCTGGTTCGCCGGGGCCCTGTTCTTCGCGCTGCTGCTGGGCCAGAAGGGGGCGGTGCGCGAAGTGCTCCGCCGCAAGGTGACCTGGCTCTGGGGCGGCCTGGCGGCGGCGGGGGCCGTCGCGGCCCTGGCCTGGTCGTCGAGCCACCCGGACAACTCGATCATCAACACCCCGAGCGACCTCACCCCGCTCGCCGCGGCCCGGAAGACCTTCGACTTCGGCCTGCTCTACATGAAGCAGATGATCGGCTACTTCGGCTGGCTGGACGCCGAGGCGCCGGCCGCGACGCTGCTGGTCTGGTGCGGTGTGGCGCTCGCCCTGGCGATGTTCGCGCTCTGCTACGCCCGGTTCCGCGACGCCCTGGCGATCGTCGGCGTGATGGCCGGCATCGTGGTGATACCGATAGCGGCACAGGCCATGCAGGCGCGCCAGCTGGGCATGATCTGGCAGGGCCGCTACCTGCTGCCGTTCGCCGTCGGACTGCCGATCCTGTGCGCCGCGATCTGCCACGAGCGGCTGCCCTGGGGCGGCTTCGCCTGGCGCCGGCTGCTGGTGATCGCCGGCTTCTCGCTGTCCCTGGTCAACGCCGCGGCCTTCCTCTGGGCGCTGCGCCGCAACACCGTCGGCAGCACCGGCCCGCTGCTGATCAACCCGGCCCACTGGTCCCCGCCCGGCACCTGGATGCTCTGGCTGGCCGTGTACACGCTGGCCGCGCTCGCGCTGGGGCTGTTCACGGCGGTGTCGGACAACCGGGAGCGCCCGTTGCCGCAGTCGGCCGGGGCGGCCGGCGGCAGCGCCAGCCAGGACCCGCCCCGGCTCGCCGGGGCCCACGCGGAGGCGTAGGGTCGCGGTGCGGGGGCTGCCCGGTTGTGGTAGGGAGCCCCGCCCCGGCCCGGTTCCCGGCCCGCTTTCGGTGCAAGCCCCGCGACCTGCGGCGTTGCATTTGTTTTGACCGAGCCCGATGCGCTAGGTACGCTCTGACCTTGTGCCTGGGGTGTCCCCGGGTCCTTGTGCGTGCATGCACACCGGTCGCCGCGCCGAGCCGGAGCGCTTCCCAGCGCGCCGCGCGTAGAGCGCCGTCGCTGTACAGCAGCCATGGGATTCCGTGTCGTAACAAGCCCAACACACCCGACCGCGTGGGTCGACCACGGGGCCGTGTGCGAGGGAGACATCGCAGGTTAGTTCCACCAAGCCTTGGCACACAGAAAACGGAGAAACGGTGCCTACGATCCAGCAGCTGGTCCGAAAGGGCCGGCAGGACAAGGTCGAGAAGAACAAGACTCCCGCGCTGAAGGGTTCCCCGCAGCGCCGTGGGGTCTGCACGCGTGTGTACACGACCACCCCGAAGAAGCCGAACTCGGCTCTCCGCAAGGTCGCCCGTGTGCGCCTCACCAGCGGGATCGAGGTCACCGCTTACATCCCGGGCGAGGGCCACAACCTGCAGGAGCACTCCATCGTGCTGGTGCGCGGTGGTCGTGTGAAGGACCTTCCTGGTGTCCGCTACAAGATCATCCGCGGTTCGCTCGACACCCAGGGTGTCAAGAACCGCAAGCAGGCCCGCAGCCGCTACGGCGCCAAGAAGGAGAAGTAAGAATGCCTCGTAAGGGCCCCGCCCCGAAGCGCCCGGTCATCATCGACCCGGTTTACGGCTCCCCGGTCGTCACCCAGCTGGTCAACAAGATCCTGCTGCACGGCAAGCGCTCCACCGCCGAGCGGATCGTCTACGGCGCCCTCGAGGGCGTCCGTGAGAAGACCGGCTCGGACCCGGTCGTCACGCTGAAGCGCGCGCTGGAGAACGTCAAGCCGGCTCTCGAGGTCAAGTCCCGCCGTGTCGGTGGCGCGACCTACCAGGTTCCGGTCGAGGTCCGTCCGGGCCGCGCCAGCACCCTGGCGCTGCGCTGGATGGTCGGTTACTCCCGCGCCCGTCGCGAGAAGACCATGACCGAGCGCCTGATGAACGAGATCCTCGACGCCAGCAACGGCCTGGGCGCTTCCGTGAAGCGTCGTGAGGACACCCACAAGATGGCCGAGTCCAACAAGGCCTTCGCGCACTACCGCTGGTAGTCCCTACCCCGTCACTAGACAGAGAGAGAACGAGCCACCATGGCTGCAACCTCCCTTGACCTCGCCAGGGTCCGCAACATCGGGATCATGGCGCACATCGACGCGGGCAAGACCACCACCACCGAGCGGATCCTGTTCTACACCGGTGTCTCGTACAAGATCGGTGAGGTCCACGATGGCGCTGCCACCATGGACTGGATGGAGCAGGAGCAGGAGCGCGGCATCACGATCACGTCGGCCGCGACGACCTGTCACTGGACCGTTGACGACGTCGACAACACCATCAACATCATCGACACCCCGGGCCACGTCGACTTCACCGTCGAGGTGGAGCGTTCGCTGCGCGTCCTCGACGGTGCCGTGACGGTGTTCGACGGTGTCGCCGGTGTCGAGCCCCAGTCCGAGACCGTGTGGCGGCAGGCTGACCGCTACGGCGTCCCGCGCATCTGCTTCATCAACAAGCTGGACCGCACGGGCGCGAACTTCTTCTTCTGCGTCAAGACCATCGTGGACCGCCTCGGCGCCACCCCGCTGGTCATGCAGCTGCCGATCGGTGCCGAGTCGGACTTCCAGGGCGTTGTCGACCTGGTCCGCATGAAGGCGCTGGTCTGGTCCGCCGAGGCCGCCAAGGGCGAGATGTACGACGTCGTCGACATCCCGGCCGACCTGCAGGAGCAGGCCGAGGAGTACCGCGAGGCGCTCATCGACACGGTCTCGAACGTCAGCGACGAGATCATGGAGCTCGCCCTGGAGGGCGAGGAGATCCCGGTCGAGCTGCTGCAGGACGCGATCCGCAAGGGCACCCTGAACTCGGACTTCACCCCGATCTTCTGCGGTACCGCCTTCAAGAACAAGGGCGTTCAGCCCCTGCTCGACGCGGTCGTCAAGTACCTGCCGTCGCCGCTGGACATCGAGTCCATCGAGGGCACCAAGCCCGGTGACGACACGGTCAAGATCTCCCGCAAGGCCTCGGACGACGAGCCGCTCGCCGCGCTCGCGTTCAAGATCATGTCGGACCCGCACCTCGGCAAGCTCACCTTCGTCCGGGTCTACTCGGGCCGCCTGGAGTCCGGCACCTCGGTGCTGAACGCCGTCAAGGGCAAGAAGGAGCGCATCGGCAAGATCTACCGCATGCACGCGAACAAGCGTGAGGAGATCGACTCGGTGGGCGCCGGCGACATCATCGCCGTCATGGGCCTGAAGCAGACCACCACCGGTGAGACGCTGTCCGACGAGAAGAACCCGGTCATCCTGGAGTCCATGGACTTCCCGGCCCCGGTCATCCGCGTCGCGATCGAGCCCAAGTCCAAGGGTGACCAGGAGAAGCTGGGCGTTGCCATCCAGCGTCTCGCCGAGGAGGACCCGTCCTTCCAGGTCAACACGGACGAGGAGACCGGCCAGACCATCATCGCGGGTATGGGCGAGCTGCACCTCGAGGTGCTGGTCGACCGTATGCGCCGTGAGTTCAAGGTCGAGGCCAACGTCGGCAAGCCGCAGGTCGCGTACCGCGAGACCATCCGCCAGGCGGTCGAGCGCATCGACTACACCCACAAGAAGCAGACCGGTGGTTCCGGTCAGTTCGCCAAGGTGCAGATCGCGATCGAGCCGCTCGAGCAGGCCGAGGGCTACGAGTTCGTCAACAAGGTCACCGGTGGCCGCGTTCCGCGCGAGTACATCCCGTCGGTCGACGCCGGTTGCCAGGAGGCCATGGAGTTCGGCATCCTCGCCGGCTACCCGCTGCAGGGTGTCCGCGTGAGCCTGCTCGACGGTCAGGCGCACGACGTCGACTCCTCCGAGCTCGCGTTCAAGATCGCCGGTTCGATGGCGTTCAAGGAAGGCGCGCGGAAGGCCAAGCCGGTCCTCCTCGAGCCGATGATGGCCGTCGAGGTCACCACGCCCGAGGACTACATGGGCGACGTGATCGGCGACATCAACTCTCGCCGTGGCCAGATCCGGTCCATGGACGAGCGTCACGGTGCCCGCGTCGTCACGGCGCTGGTGCCCCTCTCCGAGATGTTCGGCTACGTCGGTGACCTGCGCAGCAAGACCTCTGGTCGCGCGAGCTACTCGATGCAGTTCGACTCGTACGCCGAGGTTCCGAAGAACGTGGCGGACGACATCATCGCCAAGGCCAAGGGCGAGTGACGTCCCGATAATCGGGACGATAGCGAAGCCTTAGGCTATTCGGAGGCAACCCGGGAGGATCCGGTCGGATCCTCCCGGGAGCCTCCGGCCCCCCCACCAGCGGGACGGCACGGGATGTCCTCCGGACAACCCGCACCAAAACCGATCAAAGACCAACTGGCGTCAGCACGGCGTACAGGAACTGTCCTCAGGAGGACTCAGTGGCGAAGGCGAAGTTCGAGCGGACGAAGCCCCACGTCAACATCGGCACCATCGGTCACATCGACCACGGTAAGACCACGCTGACCGCGGCCATCACCAAGGTGCTGCACGACGCGTACCCGGAGATCAACCCCTTCACGCCGTTCGACCAGATCGACAAGGCGCCGGAGGAGCGGCAGCGCGGTATCACCATCTCCATCGCGCACGTCGAGTACCAGACCGAGGCGCGCCACTACGCCCACGTCGACTGCCCGGGTCACGCCGACTACATCAAGAACATGATCACCGGTGCCGCCCAGATGGACGGCGCCATCCTCGTGGTCGCCGCCACCGACGGCCCGATGCCGCAGACCAAGGAGCACGTCCTCCTGGCCCGCCAGGTCGGCGTTCCGTACATCGTCGTCGCCCTGAACAAGGCCGACATGGTGGACGACGAGGAGATCCTGGAGCTCGTCGAGCTCGAGGTCCGCGAGCTGCTCTCCGAGTACGAGTTCCCGGGCGACGACCTGCCGGTCGTCCGCGTCTCCGCGCTGAAGGCGCTGGAGGGCGACAAGGAGTGGGGCGAGAAGCTCCTCGGCCTGATGCACGCGGTCGACGAGGCCATCCCGACCCCGGCCCGCGCCGTGGACCAGCCGTTCCTGATGCCGATCGAGGACGTCTTCACGATCACCGGTCGTGGCACCGTCGTCACCGGCCGTATCGAGCGTGGCATCCTCAAGGTCAACGAGACTGTCGACATCATCGGCATCAAGGAGACCAAGACCACCACCACGGTCACCGGCATCGAGATGTTCCGCAAGCTGCTCGACGAGGGCCAGGCCGGTGAGAACGTCGGTCTGCTGCTCCGTGGCATCAAGCGCGAGGACGTCGAGCGCGGCCAGGTCATCATCAAGCCGGGTTCGGTTACCCCGCACACCGACTTCGAGGCCCAGTCCTACATCCTGTCGAAGGACGAGGGTGGCCGCCACACCCCGTTCTTCAACAACTACCGCCCGCAGTTCTACTTCCGTACCACGGACGTGACCGGCGTCGTGACCCTCCCCGAGGGCACCGAGATGGTCATGCCGGGCGACAACACCGCCATGACGGTCGCGCTGATCCAGCCGATCGCCATGGAGGAGGGCCTGAAGTTCGCCATCCGTGAGGGTGGCCGCACCGTCGGCGCCGGCCAGGTCACCAAGATCATCAAGTAGTCTGACGGTCTGACCTGCCTGCCTCGTACAGGCTCAGTCCGAAGGGCCCCGCGCACCGCACGGTGCGCGGGGCCCTTCGGCGTCTCAGCAGCGGTTCACCGGAGCGCGCCGCCTTTCACCGGCCGCTCATCGCAGACTGTTAAGGTCGGGCGACATCCAGCCCGGCCGTCGTGGAAAGTGGGACCAACGCATGTCAACGGCACCGCTGTTGTCGGTCGTGATGCCTATCTACAACGAGCAGGAGGCGCTCCCGCTGACCGTCGAACGGCTGCGGCCGATCCTCGACGGGCTCGACGTGAGCTACGAGGTGGTCGGCGTCGACGACGGCAGCACCGATGTCACCCCGGTGCTGATGCAGAAGATCCGCCAGGACTGGCCGGAGTTCCGCATCGTCCGCTTCGCCCGCAACTCCGGGCACCAGGCCGCCCTCACCGCCGGCCTCCACCGCGCCTTCGGCGACTACGTGGTCTCCATCGACGCCGACCTCCAGGACCCGCCGGAGAAGATCCCCGAGATGCTGGCGCTCGCCCGCGAGCAGAACCTGGACATCGTCTACGGCGTGCGCGGCGACCGCGGCACCGACACCTTCTTCAAGCGGCACACCGCCGGCGGGTACTACCGGCTGATGCGCCGACTGGTCGGCAAGCGGATGCCCAACCAGGCCGGCGACTTCCGGCTGCTCAGCCGGGCGGCCGTGGACGCGCTCAAGGCGATGCCCGAGCACCAGCCGGTCTACCGGCTGCTGGTGCCCTGGCTGGGCTTCCCCAGCGGCGAGGTGGTCTACGTCCGCGAGGAGCGGATCGCGGGGAGCAGCCACTACCCGCTGTCCAAGATGGTCCGGCTCGCGTTCGACAGCGTCACCAACTTCTCCGCCGCCCCGCTGCGACTGGCCACCTGGCTCGGGCTGTTCAGCTTCCTGGTCTGCATCCTGCTGGCGCTCTACACCACGATCGCGTACGCCGTCGGCTCCACCGTGCCCGGCTGGTCCTCGCTGTTCATAGGGATGCTCTTCATCGGCGCCGTGCAGCTGGTCTGTGTCGGCCTGCTGGGCGAGTACGTCGGCCGGATCTACTCGGCGGTCCAGGCGCGGCCCGCGTACTTCGTCGGCTACGACTCGGCCGAGGAGCCGGACCGGTACGGTGCGGGCGCGTGAACGAGAGCCTCCCCACGGCCCGGGACGAGCGCGAGGAGCCCGCCGAGGCACCCCGGCCGGTCCGCCGGCTGCTGCCGTCCTTCCTGGTGATCGGGGTGCTGAGCACCGTCTTCTGCCTGGCGCTGTTCGTGCTGCTGCGGCTGGTGACCTCGCCGCAGGTGGCCAACCTGATCGCGCTGGCGGTCAGCGCGGTGGCCAACACCGCCGCCAACCGCCGCTTCACCTTCGGCATCACCGGCTCGGACGGCGCGGTGCGCCACCAACTGCAGGGCGCGGTCGCGTTCCTGATCGGGCTGGGCCTGTCCAGCGGCGCCCTGGCGCTGCTGGACGTGGCGGTGCCGCACGCCTCCCGGACGGTCGAGGTGGCCGGGCTGGTGGTGGCCAACGGCCTCGCCACGGTGGTCCGGTTCGTGCTGGCCAAGCTGTGGGTCTTCCGGACGCCCTGAGCCGGCGCGGGGGAGACGACGACGGAGGGGGCGCGTGCCGGGGCACGCGCCCCCACCGGGTGGGGCGGGGGGCGCGACAGCTGCGTCAGCGAGTCCGTGT
>NZ_JBSHBN010000029.1:0-45542 GCF_053612025.1 Kitasatospora sp. NPDC054768 | reverse complement strand
GGGGGGGGGGTTGGGGGCGGCCCTGGGGGGGGGCCGGCGGCCCCCCGGGCGCGGGGGGGGGGCCCCCCCCCGGGGGGGGGGCGGGGGCGGGGCCCCCCCCCCCCTCCGTGTGGGCCGGGCTGCGCTACTGCTGCTTCAGCGAGTCCGTGTAGGCCTTGCAGGCCTGGTAGTCCGGCAGCAGGCCGTCGGCGAGCGCCTCCGCGAGGGAGGGCGCCACCGCGTCGCGGGCCGAGAGCTGCGGGGCGTCGGTCGGCCACTCGATGCCGAGATCCGGGTCCAGCGGGTGCACGCCGTGCTCGCCGGTCGGGTTGTACGTCGCCGAGCAGAGGTAGGTCAGCGTGGCGTCGTCGGTGAGGGCGCAGAAGCCGTGGCCGAGGCCCTCCGGGATGTAGACGGCCTTGCGCTCGGTGTCGTCCAGCCGGACGAACTCCCACTTGCCGAAGTTCGGCGAGCCGACCCGCAGGTCGACGATGACGTCCAGCACCGCGCCGCGGGTGCAGGCCACGTACTTGGCCTGGCCGGGCGGGACGTCGGCGAAGTGGATGCCGCGGACGACGTCCTTGGCGGAGAGCGACAGGTTGGCCTGGGCCAGGTTCAGCGGGTGGCCGACGACCTCGGCGAGGCGGTCGAAGCGGTACCACTCGGTGAAGTGGCCGCGGGCGTCGCCGTGCACCTGAGGGGTGATCTCGAAGGCGCCCTCGATGGAGAGCTCACGGAACTTCACTTGGCGGCCGCCTCTTCGAGCAGGCCCACCAGGTACTGGCCGTAGCCGCTCTTCAGCAGCGGCTCGGCGAGCTCGCGCAGCTGGACGTCGTCGATCAGCCCGGCCCGCCAGACGGCCTCCTCGATGCAGCCGATCTTGAAGCCCTGGCGCTCCTCGATGACCCGGACGAACTCCGAGGCCTGGACCATCGACACGAACGTGCCGGTGTCCAGCCAGGCGGTGCCGCGGTCGAGGATCGTCACGTGCAGGTCGCCGGTGCGCAGGTAGGCGTCGTTGACGGCGGTGATCTCCAGCTCGCCGCGGGCGCTCGGCTCCAGCGTGCGGGCGATCTCGACGACCCGGTTGTCGTAGAAGTACAGGCCGGGGACGGCGTAACGGGACTTGGGCTCGGTCGGCTTCTCCTCGATGGAGATGACCTGGCCGGTCCCGTCGAACTCGACCACGCCGTACGCGGTCGGGTCGGCCACGGGGTACGCGAAGACCCGGCCGCCCTTGATGTCGGAGTGCTCGGTGAGCGCGGTGCCCAGGCCGGTGCCGTGGAAGATGTTGTCGCCGAGGATCAGGGCCACCGGCTCGTCGCCGATGAAGTCCGCGCCGAGCACGAAGGCCTGGGCGATGCCCTCGGGCTTCTCCTGGACGGCGTACTGGAGCTTCAGGCCGAACTGGGAACCGTCGCCCAGCAGTCGTTCGAACTGGTCCCGGTCGTTCGGGGTGGTGATGATCAGGATTTCGCTTATCCCGGCCATCACCAGGGTCGAGAGGGGGTAGTAGATCATCGGCTTGTCGAAGACCGGGAGGAGCTGCTTCGACACCGCACGGGTCAGGGGCCACAGCCGCGAGCCGGTGCCGCCGGCCAGGAGGATTCCACGCATGGGTGCACCCTATTCGAGATCGGTGAACGCGGGAGGGGCCGGGTCGGGAGGGCGTTCGGGCGGCGGTAGACTACGCGCATTATGCGCATCCTCGTGACCGGCGGCGCCGGATTCATCGGTTCGGAGTTCGTCCGTCAGCTCCTCGGGGCTGACGAGAATGCCCGGATCACGGTCTTTGACAAGCTCACCTACTCGGGCGTCCTGGAGAACCTCGCTCCGGTGGCCGACCACAAGGGCTACACCTTCGTCCAGGGCGACATCTGCGACGCGGACGCCGTCGACCAGGTCATGCCTGGACACGACGTGGTGGTGCACTTCGCCGCCGAGTCCCACGTGGACCGTTCGATCGCCGGCGCGGGCCCGTTCGTGCTGACCAACGTCGTCGGCACCCAGGTGCTGCTCGACGCGGCCCGCAAGCACGGCGTCGGCCGCTTCGTCCACATCTCCACCGACGAGGTGTACGGCTCGATCAACGAGGGCTCCTGGACCGAGACCTGGCCGCTCGAGCCGAACTCCCCGTACTCGGCCTCCAAGGCCTCCTCCGACCTGCTGGCGCTGGCCTACCACCGCACCCACGGCATGGACGTCGTGGTGACCCGCTGCTCCAACAACTACGGGCACTACCAGTTCCCGGAGAAGGTCATCCCGCTGTTCACCACCAACCTGATCGACGGCAAGAAGGTGCCGCTGTACGGCGACGGTGGCAACGTCCGCGACTGGCTGCACGTCTCGGACCACTGCCGGGGCATCGAGCTGGTCATGCGCGGCGGCCGCGCGGGCGAGGTCTACAACATCGGCGGCGGCACCGAGGCGACCAACAAGGAGCTGACCGGCCTGCTGCTGGAGGCCGCCGGCGCCGGCTGGGACATGGTCGAGCACGTCGCGGACCGCAAGGGCCACGACCTCCGCTACTCCATCGACATCAGCAAGATCCGCGAGGAGCTCGGCTACGAGCCGCAGGTCCGCTTCGAGGACGGCCTCGCCGCGACCATCGCCTGGTACCGCGAGAACCGCGCCTGGTGGGAGCCGCTGAAGCAGAAGGCGGCCCTGGCCAAGTGACCGCGAACGCCGCCGCGCCCGTGCGCTGGCTGGTCACCGGCGCGGCCGGGATGCTCGGGCAGGACCTGCTGTCGGTGCTGGGCGCCGACGGGACCGCCGAGATCACCGCGCTGCGCCGGGCGGACCTCGACATCACCGACGCGGCGGCCGTCCTGGCCGCCGTCGAGGGCCACGACATCGTGGTCAACTGCGCCGCGTGGACGAACGTCGACGGTGCGGAGACCGAGGAGGCAGCCGCCACCGCCGTCAACGGCACCGGCGTGCGCCACCTGGCCGCGGCCTGCGCCAGGACCGGCGCGCGGCTGCTGCACGTCTCCACCGACTACGTCCTGCCGGGCGACGCCACCGAGCCCTGCCCGGAGGACGCCCCGACCGCTCCGGTGAACGCGTACGGCCGCAGCAAGCTGGTGGGGGAGCAGGCGGTCGCCGAACTGCTCCCCGAGCACGGCTACATCGTGCGCACCGCCTGGCTGTACGGCGAGCACGGCCCGAACTTCGTGGCCACCATGCTCAAGCTCGCCGCCCAGCGGGACACCCTGGACGTGGTGGACGACCAGCACGGCCAGCCGACCTGGTCGTACGCGCTGGCCGGCCGCCTGGTCGAGCTCGGCCGGGCCGCGCTCGCCGGGCAGGCCCCGGCCGGGGTCTACCACGGCACCGCGAGCGGCCGCACCACCTGGTGCGGACTGGCCGGCGAGACCTACGCGCTGAGCGGGCTGGACCGGGAGCGGATCCGCCCGACCACGTCGGAGGCCTTCGTCCGCCCGGCCGCCCGCCCCGCCTTCAGCGTGCTGGCCCACGACCGCTGGGCCGCCGCCGGGCTGGCGCCGCTGCCCGAGTGGCGGGCCATGCTGGCCGAGGCGCTGTCCCGGCCCGTCTTCGCCGAACTGGCCGCAACGGCCCGGACCACCGAGAGCGACAGACCTCAGTGAAGAACGCACTGACGAAGGTGGCTGCCGCGCTACCGCCGGGAACCCTGGCGGTGGCCGGCGGCACCGTCGTCCTGGGTGCCGCCAACTACATCCACCTCGGGGTGGCGGGCCACAGCCTGTCCGTCGACGACATGGCGAACGTCTCGCTGCTGTGGACGATCGTGATGTCCGTCGGCATCGGCGTCTTCTTCCCGATCGAGCAGGAGCTCACCCGGATCGTCGCGGCGCGCGCGGCGCTCGGTCACGGTGCCGCGCCGGTCCTGCGCCGGGCGGCCCTGCTCACCGGCGGGATCCTCGGGGCGACCCTGATCGTCCTCGGCGCCGCCTCCGGCCCGATCGCCCGGTCGATGTTCCACGGCGACCGCTCGCTGGTGCTGGCGCTCGGCGGGGCCTTCACCGGCATGGCCGTCTGCTACCTCACCCGTGGCGTCCTGGCCGGCCTCGGCCGCTTCGGCGCGTACGGCACCCAGCTGGGCCTGGACGGCGGCCTGCGGATCGGCCTGGCCTTCGCCTGCGGCGTGGCCGGGGTGCACTCGGCGTTCGCGTTCAGCCTGATCCTGGCCGTCGCGCCGATCCTCGCCACGATCCTCACGCTGCCGCCGCTGCTGCGCGCGGTGAAGCCCGGCGAGCAGGTCGGCTGGTCCGAACTCTGCTCCGGGCTGGGCCTGCTGATCTGCTCGACGCTGCTCTCGCAGGTCGTGGTGAACGCGGCCGTGGTGAGCACCAAGCTGCTCGCGCCCTCGGACTCCGCGCTGATCGCCGCTCTGCTCAACGCGCTGGTGCTGGCCCGGGTGCCGCTGTTCGTCTTCGGTTCGCTCCAGGCCTCGCTGCTGAACGGCCTCTCCGCCGCGATCGCGGTCGGGGACCGGGCGGCCTT
This sequence comes from Kitasatospora sp. NPDC054768, assembly GCF_053612025.1. NCBI lineage: Bacteria > Bacillati > Actinomycetota > Actinomycetes > Kitasatosporales > Streptomycetaceae > Kitasatospora > Kitasatospora sp. NPDC054768. The sequence continues at coordinate 41,078 of NZ_JBSHBN010000029.1, read as the reverse complement.
CACCGGGATGCTCAAGAAGATCGGCGTCGTGGTGGGCGCGCTCGGCGTGCTCGGCGGGATCCCGGCGGTCGCCCTCGGCCCGTGGCTGATCCAGGTGCTGTTCGGCGCCAAGCCGGTGCTCGGCTGCCTCGACTTCTTCTGGTTGTCCGCCGGAACCGTGGCGTACATGTTCGCGATGGTGCTCGGCCAGGCGTTGATGGTATTCAAGCGGCACAACCTTCAGCTGCTCTGCTGGGCGCTCGGCACCGCGGTCCTCGCCGGGGTGACCTTCCTGCCGGGCGAGGTGTCCACCCGCGTGATCCTTGCGTACACGGCGGGTTCCGTGGCCACCGTCCTCGGTATGCTGGCGGTGCTGAGGCAGAGTTTCGCCCGTTCGGCGACGAATTCCGCCGGCCTCGTCCAGCAGCCGGGGGACCCGAACGCCGCGGTGCTGAGCAGCCGGACGGCCGGTGAATGACCGTGTCCGCCCCTCATCTTCAGATCGCCGCGCAGCAGCGCGGGCCAGACCCCATTCATGGAGCCTCCGTGTCCCAGTACGACGATGTTTGGCTGGTGATCCCGGCCTACAACGAGGGCCAGGTGATCGCCGACGTTGTGGAGGGGGCGCGAAAGACGTTCCCGAACATCGTGGTGGTCGATGACGGCAGCGGCGACGACTCGGCCAAGCACATCATGGAGACGGGCGCGCACCTGGTGCGCCACCCGGTCAACCTCGGTCAGGGTGCCGCCCTCCAGACCGGCCTGGCCTACGCCCTGGCCCAGCCGGGCGCCAAGTACTTCGCCACCTTCGACGCGGACGGTCAGCACCAGACCGCCGACGTCGAGAAGATGGTCGCCCTGCTGCGGGAGGGCGACACGGACGTGGTCCTCGGCTCGCGCTTCATCGAGCAGAACGGGCAGGTGCCGTGGATCAAGCGGGTCGTCCTGCGCACCGCGGCGACCGTCAGCCCGACCGCTCGCAAGCTCAAGCTGACCGACTCCCACAACGGCCTGCGGGTGCTGAACCGCGAGGCCGCCGGCCGGCTGCGGATCACCATGAACGGCATGGCACACGCGTCGGAGATCGTCAGCTTCCTCGCCGGCTCGGACCTCCGGGTCGCCGAGCTCCCGGTGGACATCCTGTACACCGACTACTCACGCGCCAAGGGTCAGTCCCTGATCAACGGCGTCAACATCATCTTCGACATCTCGCTGCGGGAGCGTAGCCGCCGATGAAATTCTTCTGGATCCAGCTGGTTCTCATTCTCGGCTCGGTCACTCTCGCCTTCATGTTCATCCGGCGTTGGGACCGTGCCAACACCCGCGCCTGGAAGCGCATCGCGTTCTCGGTCTTCGTGATCGTGAACATCTACGCGGTGCTGCGCCCCACCGACGTGACCTGGCTGGCCCACCAGCTCGGCGTCGGCCGCGGCACCGACCTGGTGCTGTACGTGATGGTGCTGGGCATGGGCTTCCTGACCCTGAACACCTTCCTGCGCTTCCGCTCTCTGGAGAAGAAGCTCACCGATCTGGCGCGCACCGTGGCGATCAACGAGGGCGCCCGCCTGAACGAGGAGCGCTTCGACCTGGACCTGCCGGTCTCGGCGCCGGTCGACCGCAGCAAGGTCTGAGCCCGTGGCGACCTTCGAGTTCATGCTGCCGTACTACGGCGACGTGGCGCTGATGCAGGCCGCCGTGCGGAGCATCCTCGCGCAGACCGACCCGGACTTCCGGCTGACGGTCATCGACGACGGCAAGGAGCCGGACGTCCCGGGCTGGTTCGCCACGCTCGGCGACGACCGGGTGGGCTACCTGCGCAACGAGCAGAACCTCGGCATCACCAAGAACTTCCAGAAGTGCGTGGAGCTGTCCAAGGCCGACCACGTGGTCATCATGGGCTGCGACGACCTGCTGCACCCGCACTACCTGGAGACCGTCCGGTCGATCCTCAAGGCCAACCCGGACCTGGGCATGGTGCAGCCGGGCGTCGAGGTCATCGACGGCAACGGCGAGGTCAGCCGTTCCGGCCTGGCGGACAACGTCAAGGAGAAGATCTACGCGCCGACCGTCAAGGGCCGGCGGCTGATGGGCGGCGAGGAGCTGGCCGCGAGCGTGCTGCGCGGCAACTGGCTCTACTTCCCGTCGATCTGCTGGCGGGGCGAGGCGCTGCGCGCGGTCAACTTCCGTGACGAGTACTCGGTGATCCAGGACCTGGCCCTGGTCGTCGACCTGCTGGAGCGCGGCGAGCAGATGATGGTGGACAACACCACCGTCGTCTTCCAGTACCGCCGGCACGCCGTCAGCGAGTCCTCGGTGCAGGCCTTCTCCGGCACCCGGTTCACCGAGGCGGAGCGGTACTTCAACGCGGTGGCCGAGCGGATGGACGCCCGCGGCTGGCCGAAGGCCGCCCGTGCGGCCCGGTTCCGCAGCGCCTCCCGGCTGCACGCGCTGACCATGCTGCCGGGCGCGCTGAAGCGCGGCCAGCGGGACGGCGCCAAGGTCCTGGTCCGCCACGCGCTGACCGGCGGAGAGCGGCACTGACCGCTCGTAGGTCCTGATACGGCACTGGGCCGGTAGTCCGAACTCGGACTACCGGCCCAGTGCCGTTCGCGGGCGCCTCGCCACGGGTTACCAGGGCGCGCCCGAGGGACCGAGCGGGTCGGGCTGCCGCGGCGGGTACGGGTTGACCTTCGGGCACGCGAGCTTCCCGGTGTCGGGCACCGGCTCCAGCAGGTTGCTGATGTCCGTCGGCTGGTCGCACCGGCCGTTGGGCGCGTAGCGCGAGCAGTGCCCCTTGGTGTCGGCGGTGCTCTGCGCGATCCAGGCCAGCGCGCCCGGGCCCCAGTGCGGGTCGGGCATGTACTTGCTGGCGGTGGCGGAGCCGGCCATGCCGAAGAGCAGGCCCAGCGAGCAGATGGCGCCGATGGCCACGCCGCGCGGGTTGAGGCGCAGCGGGAGCCGGCGTCCGGTCTCCGCGGCCGTCTCGGCGGTGGGAGCCGCCGGGGCGCCCTGGCGGCGGCGGACGATCAGGTAGCACGCCAGCCCGACGAGGACCAGCAGGCAGTAGAGCAACTGTGCGCTGGTGCGCGGGTAGAGCATGACGGCCTGGTCGCGCTCCATGTGGGAGGCGTACCAGTAGCGCATCAGCAGGGCGCTCGCCGTGCACGCGGCGGCGGTCAGCACGGTGGCCCGGCCGATCCCGAGGGCCAGCGCCACGCCCAGGCCGACCAGCAGGAGGATCGTGAAGAGGCCGACCCCGCCGATCTCGCCGGGGACCGGCCAGGTGCTCTGGCCGTCGGTGCCGGGGAGGTCGTCGCGCCACATCGCGAAGTAGGTGGGCTCGGTGTAGGTGTCGAAGTAGCAGTAGCGGTCGACGGTGCTGCCGGCGGACCCGAGCAGCCGGACCAGGTAGAGGCCGGCGACGACCAGGAAGACCCCGGCGGCGGCGCCGATCGCGCACAGGGCGTTGAGCAGACCGGGGGTACCGCCGCTGCGGCGGGCGCGCAGCAGCAGCACCAGGGTGAGCACCACCACTCCGGCCGCGGACCACACGAACCAGCCGGAGTAGAGGAGGAACAGCAGCCCGATCCCGAGGCCGAGCACGGCGCCGCGGACGGCGGCGGTGCGGCGCGGGAGGTCCGGGGCGCGCTGGAGGAGCTGCATCAGCTTCGCCACCACGGGGAGGAAGGCGACGAGCACGAAGGTGGTGTACGGCTTGTACGGCTGCGCCATCGGCAGGGCGGCGGTGACGCCGATCCCGAGCGCCCAGAGCGGGGGCAGCAGCAGGCGCCAGGACAGGTAGGCGAGCGGGCCCAGCAGCGCGGTGAACGCCAGGTCGGCGAGCTTGAGCGCGTAGCCCACCTGGCCGTGGGTGAGGTGCTCGGCGATGAAGGCGACGATGTGCGGGAACAGCGGCGGGTAGGCGCCGTCGAGGGACTTGCCGTCCATCAGGGCGCCGACCCAGGCCTGGAGGCTGCCGGAGTCGCCGTGCTGGGCGTACAGCGGCCAGTTGGTGTCGCGCAGCGCGAGCGAGATGCCGGCGGCCAGGACGCCCGAGGACAGGCCCGCGACCGCGGCGGCGGCGAACCGCACCGGGAGGTCCGCCCAGCGGCGCATCGCCGGCACCAGGACCAGGACGACGAGGCCGACGAGCAGCAGGAGCCGGAGCTGGAGCGCGGCGAGGCCGCTGACCTGGCCGATCCTCGACATGGGGTTCAGGTGGACGGTCCATGCCAGACCGGTCATGAACAGCGCCGCCGTGGCCGCGGTCAGGATCTCCGCGGCCCAGAGGACAGCGGGGAGGCGAAGAGCGGCTGCCCGTCTCCTCTGGCTGGGCGGTATGCCCTGATGCCTGCCCGAGGCGGGGGCGGGCTGGACGCTCGTCGTCACTGTTCGGTCCTTCTGCTTCCCGCAGCACGTGGACGCGGGGGCGGTGTGTGGTTTCGGTGGCCGGACACCGCGATTCTGCCAGCACCTCGGTCGGGGGATCAGCGCGGGCTGAACCACCGTTCCCGGGCGGGTCGTTGTCGTCCAGGGGCGAGGAGTGCGTTGGCTCCGGCCGATCACCGCGTGGCACACTGCCGATGCGCTTCGACGCGTGGTGGCAGGACCCGTGGCGCACCGTCCGGAACCGGCCATGACGAGATCGTCAACTCATACAAGTAGGGAAGTGTCTCGGTGCAGCCGCTGATCGACTCTGCCCACACGTCCGACGGGCCTCGCCGGGGTGAGGGCGGCGACGGGAGCGCGTCCGGCACCCCGGCCCCGGTCGTGCCGGTCCGGCTGCGGGCGCTCGCCGCCCACCGCTGGTTCTGGCCGGCGGCCCTGCTGCTCGGGTACGGCGCGCAGGTGGCGTTCCGCCTGGTGCTGTCGATCCACAACTACTTCCCGTCGGTGCACGCCGACGAGGACTCGTACCTGGTGATAGCGCGGGTGCTGGCCGGCCGGCCGACCACCGAGATGCCGGTCGGCGTGGTGATCCCGGGCGGTTACCCGCTGCTGATCTCGCCGGCGCTGCGGATCGCCGACAACCCGGCCACCGCGTACCACCTGGTGATGGGCATCAACGCGGTGCTCAACGCGCTGGTGTTCCCGCTGGCCGTGGTGGCGGCGCGCCGGCTGGGCCTGTCCCGGCCGCAGGCGTACCTGGTGGGCACCGCCGTGGCGCTGGTGCCGCCGGTGGTCTTCTACTCCCAGTTCGTCATGTCGGACACCGTGCTGCCGGTGCTCCTGCTGGCCTGGGTGCTCGCGATGCACGGCTGGCTCTCGCCCGGCACGGCGCGCCGCCGCGCGCTGTACGCGGCGGGGATGGGCCTGGCGGCCGGCTACACGATGGCCACCCACGACCGGGGCGGCGTGGTCGTGGCGCTGACGGCGCTGGTGCTGGTCGTGGTGCTGGTCCTCGGCTGGGCGCCGCGGCTCGCCTCGCTGGCCGGCGTCGGCGCGCTCGGGGTGTCGTACCTGGGCGCCAAGCTGCTGGCCGGCTTCGTCGAGAGCCAGTTCAAGGACGTGCCGCCGAGCGACGTCGGCAACAAGGTCTTCGAGAACCTTGAGGACAGCACGTACATCGGCACGATCGTCGCCCGCACGTTCGGGCAGCTGTGGTACTTCATGACCTCCACGTACGGCTTCGGGGCGATCGCCCTCGTGCTGTGCGTGGTGGTGGTGTTCCGGCGCCGGTACTCGGTGGCCGAGCGGGTGGTGGCCTTCACCATGGTGGCCATGCTGTTCGGCACCGCGCTGGCCTCGGCGGCCGGCCTGGCGGACAACGACCGGACCGACAACTGGGTGTACGCCCGGTACTGCGCGGTGCTGGTGCCGCTCTTCCTGGTGGTCGGCCTGACCGCGCTGTTCCGGGCCGGGGTCCGTGCGCTGCTGTGGATGGCGCTGGTCGGCACGGTGGTGATCGGTGTCATCCAGGTGTCGGTCGGCGCGTACGCGGGTGCCGCGCTCAAGCTCTGGGTCAGCCCGTGGACGGTGCCGGACGCGATGTTCCTGGCCTCGACCTGGGACGGCCTGCACATGATCCGGACGAGCTTCGGCGCGCTGGCGGTGCTGGCCGCCTGCCTGCTGCTGCGGGTGGCCGGTGGGCGCCGGGTGGTCGCCGCGGTGGTGGCCTGCCTGACGCTGTTCGCGGCCTACGCGACGATCGCCATCACCGACAACGTCTCCGAGCCGCACGCCAAGTTCCGCAAGTACCAGGCGGTCGGCGTGGCCAAGGAGGCGGGCCTGCGCAAGGGCGACAACGTGGTCCTGGACTGGGACCTCGACTGGGACACCCGGATGGCGATGGCCTACGAGGTCTACTGGGGCCGGGTCTGGACGGACAACGTCAAGGGCGGCAACGCCCCGCCGGAGAAGGCCACCGCGTTCCTGGCGGCCACCGGCAAGGACGCCCCGCCGGAGGCCAGCTGGCCGAATCCGAAGCCCGGCTGGCACGTCGCGACGTACAACAAGGACCGCGGCTGGGTGCTCTGGCGCAAGGACTGACCAGGGCGTTCACCCCATCGGGGCCGGTGAGGAGCGCCTCACCGGCCCCGATTGGCATCCGGGCTGCTCCATGTGGCAGTATGTCCAAGTTGCTCGGTTGAGTGCCGATGCTGCGCGCCTCCCGCCGGGAGGACTGGAAGCGAGTCCCATGTACTCGTCGTTCCCGTGATGGCCGTCAAGCGTGAGTTCTACGCCACGGCAGCTGCGGGGCGAAAGTACGGGAATCTTCCGGGAAGCGTGAGCGGGGCCTCGACCCGGTGCCCCCAACCCCGAAAGTTCTAAACCGACGAAGTGATTCGTTGGTTTTTTGCAAGCGCGAGTGCGACACGCCCGAGCGCGGGGGTCGGAGGGTTGTCGTGCAGTGACTAAGGACAAAGGACTACTGAGTAGCCATGGCGGGACAGAAGATCCGCATCCGGCTCAAGGCCTACGACCACGAGGTCATCGACTCTTCGGCGAAGAAGATCGTCGAGACGGTGATCCGTACTGGTGCGCAGGTCGCGGGCCCGGTGCCGCTGCCCACTGAGAAGAACGTGTACTGCGTCATCCGCTCGCCGCACAAGTACAAGGACTCGCGCGAGCACTTCGAGATGCGTACTCACAAGCGTCTGATCGACATCCTCGACCCCACGCCGAAGACGGTTGACTCGCTCATGCGTCTCGACCTGCCGGCCGGCGTCGACATCGAGATCAAGCTCTGAGAGGCGCACCGAAGATGGCTAAGCAGATTAAGGGCATCCTGGGCGAGAAGCTCGGCATGACCCAGGTCTGGGACGAGAACAACCGGGTCGTCCCGGTGACCGTCGTCAAGGCTGGGCCCAATGTCGTGACCCAGGTCCACACCGCCGACAGCCCGGCCGGCTACGACGCCGTCCAGATCGGCTTCGGCGAGATCGACCCCCGCAAGGTGAACAAGCCCCTCGCGGGTCACTTCGCCAAGGCCGGTGTCACCCCGCGCCGCCACCTGGTCGAGCTGCGTACCTCGGACGCGTCCGAGTACACCCTGGGCCAGGAGATCACCGCCGAGCTGTTCGAGGCGGGTGTCAAGGTCGACGTGACCGGCACCTCCAAGGGCAAGGGCTTCGCCGGTGTCATGAAGCGCCACAACTTCCGGGGCCTCGGCGCCGGTCACGGCGTGCAGCGCAAGCACCGTTCGCCCGGTTCCATCGGTGGCTGCGCCACCCCGGGCCGCGTGTTCAAGGGCCTGAAGATGGCCGGCCGGATGGGTCACGAGCGTGTGACCACCCAGAACCTGACCGTGCACGCGGTTGACGCGGAGAAGGGTCTGCTCCTGATCAAGGGTGCGATCCCGGGCCCGAACGGCGGCCTCGTCCTCGTCCGCACCGCGGCGAAGGGGCTGTGAAGGATATGAGCACCATTGACATCCTGTCGCCCTCGGGTGACAAGACCGGCAGCCTCGAGCTGCCGGCCGAGATCTTCGACGCGAAGGTCAGCGTTCCGCTGATGCACCAGGTCGTCGTGGCGCAGCTCGCTGCGGCCCGTCAGGGCACCCACAAGACCAAGACTCGTGGCGAGGTCCGCGGCGGCGGCAAGAAGCCGTACCGCCAGAAGGGCACCGGCCGCGCCCGTCAGGGCTCGACCCGTGCGCCGCAGTTCGCCGGCGGTGGCGTCGTGCACGGTCCCGTGCCGCGCGACTACTCGCAGCGGACCCCGAAGAAGATGATCGCCGCCGCTCTGCGCGGTGCGCTCACCGACCGGGCCCGCCACAACCGCATCCACGTCGTCACCGACGTGGTCGCGGCCGAGGTGCCGTCGACCAAGGCCGCCAAGGGCCTGTTCGGCAAGATCACCGAGCGCAAGAACGTCCTCCTGGTCGTCGAGCGCGAGGACGAGCTGGGCCTGAAGTCCGCTCGTAACCTGCCGCACGTGCACATCCTGGACGCCGGTCAGCTGAACACCTACGACGTGCTCGTCTCCGACGATGTGGTCTTCACCCAGGCCGCCTTCGAGCGTTTCGTGGCCGGTCCGGCCGCGTCCGCCAAGGCCGTTGCCGCTGAGGGCGAGCTCGAAGGGAGCGCCGCCTGATGAGCGACGTTACGAGCAAGACGTTCACGGACCCCCGTGACGTCCTGGTGAAGCCGGTCATCTCCGAGAAGAGCTACAGCCTTCTCGACGAGAACAAGTACACGTTCATCGTGTCGCCGGGCGCCAACAAGACCCAGATCAAGCAGGCCGTCGAGGCGGTCTTCTCGGTCAAGGTCGAGGCTGTCAACACGATCAACCGTCAGGGCAAGCGCAAGCGCTCCAAGACGGGCTTTGGCAAGCGCAAGGACACCAAGCGCGCCATCGTGACGCTGGCCGAGGGCAACCGCATCGACATCTTCGGTGGTCCGGTCTCCTAACGGAGATCGTGATCGTCGATAAGGACGAGGACGAGAGAGCCAAATGGGCATCCGCAAGTACAAGCCGACTACGCCGGGCCGTCGTGGCTCCAGCGTGGCCGACTTCGTAGAGATCACGCGGTCCACGCCGGAGAAGTCGCTGGTTCGCCCCCTGCACAGCAAGGGCGGCCGTAACAACGCCGGTCGGATCACCGTTCGCCACCAGGGTGGCGGTCACAAGCGCGCCTACCGCGTGATCGACTTCCGTCGTCACGACAAGGACGGCGTGCCGGCCAAGGTCGCGCACATCGAGTACGACCCGAACCGCACCGCGCGCATCGCGCTCCTGCACTACGCGGACGGCGAGAAGCGCTACATCATCGCGCCGCGCGGCATCGCGCAGGGTGACCGGATCGAGAACGGCGCTGGCGCCGACATCAAGCCGGGCAACAACCTGCCGCTGCGCAACATCCCGGTCGGTACCACCATCCACGCGGTGGAGCTGCGTCCCGGTGGCGGTGCCAAGCTGGCCCGCTCCGCCGGCTCCGGCATCCAGCTGCTGGCGCGTGAGGGCAAGATGGCGCACCTGCGCATGCCCTCCGGCGAGATCCGCCTGGTGGACGCGCGCTGCCGCGCGACCGTCGGCGAGGTCGGCAACGCCGAGCAGTCGAACATCAACTGGGGCAAGGCCGGCCGTATGCGCTGGAAGGGCGTTCGCCCGACCGTGCGTGGTGTGGCCATGAACCCGATCGACCACCCGCACGGTGGTGGTGAGGGTAAGACCTCCGGTGGTCGCCACCCGGTCTCGCCGTGGGGCCAGAAGGAGGGTCGTACCCGTCGCCCGAAGAAGGCGTCGGACGCTCTCATCGTGCGCCGCCGCAAGACCAACAAGAAGCGCTAGGAGCAGGTCAGATGCCGCGCAGTCTCAAGAAGGGCCCCTTCATCGACGGCCACCTTCTCAAGAAGGTGGACGCGCAGAACGAGGCGGGTACCCAGAACGTCATCAAGACCTGGTCCCGTCGCTCCGTGATCTTCCCGGCCATGCTCGGCCACACGATCGCGGTTCACGATGGTCGCAAGCACGTCCCGGTGTTCGTCACCGAGTCGATGGTCGGCCACAAGCTGGGCGAGTTCGCTCCGACCCGCACCTTCCGCGGCCACGTCAAGGACGACCGCAAGTCGAAGCGTCGCTAGTCGCCTGAGCTTCACCGCCAGAACGACTCAATGACTTACTCCATTAAGGGGACAACCATGGAAGCCAGGGCCCAGGCGCGGTACATCCGCGTCACGCCCATGAAGGCCCGCCGCGTGGTGGACCTCATCCGTGGCCTGCCGGCCACGGAGGCCCAGGCCGTCCTGCGTTTCGCTCCGCAGGCCGCCACCGTGCCGGTCGGCAAGGTGCTCGACAGCGCCATTGCCAACGCCGCGCACAACTACAACCACTCCAACGTGGACGACCTCGTCATCAGCGAGGCGTACGTTGACGAGGGTCCGACCCTGAAGCGGTTCCGCCCGCGTGCCCAGGGCCGCGCCTACCGGATCCGCAAGCGGACCAGCCACATCACCGTGGTCGTCAGCAGCAAGGAAGGGACCCGGTAATGGGCCAGAAGGTTAACCCGCACGGGTTCCGCCTCGGCATCAGCACGGACTTCAAGTCCCGCTGGTACGCCGACAAGCTGTACAAGGACTACGTCAAGGAAGACGTTGCCATTCGTCGCATGATGACGAAGGGCATGGAGCGCGCCGGCATCTCGAAGGTTGAGATCGAGCGCACCCGCGACCGCGTCCGCGTCGACATCCACACCGCCCGCCCCGGCATCGTCATCGGTCGCCGTGGCACCGAGGCCGACCGCATCCGCGGCGACCTCGAGAAGCTGACCGGCAAGCAGGTCCAGCTGAACATCCTCGAGGTCAAGAACCCCGAGCTGGACGCCCAGCTCGTGGCTCAGGGCGTCGCGGAGCAGCTGTCCTCGCGCGTCTCCTTCCGCCGTGCCATGCGCAAGTCGATGCAGGGCACCATGAAGTCCGGCGCCAAGGGCATCAAGGTCCAGTGCTCCGGTCGTCTCGGCGGCGCCGAGATGAGCCGTTCGGAGTTCTACCGCGAGGGTCGCGTGCCGCTGCACACCCTGCGTGCGAACGTCGACTACGGCTTCTTCGAGGCCAAGACCACCTTCGGCCGCATCGGCGTGAAGGTCTGGATCTACAAGGGCGACGTCAAGAACATCGCCGAGGTCCGCGCTGAGAACGCCGCTGCCCGCTCGGGCAACCGCCCGGCCCGTCCCGAGGGTGGTCGTCCCGCCCGCGGTGGCGACCGCCGTGGTGGCGAGCGCGGTGGCCGTGGCCGTCGCCCCGCCGCTGCCGAGGCCCCCGCGGCCGCGGCCGCCGAGGCTCCGGCTGCCGAGAACACCGGAACGGAGGCCTGACCCCAATGCTGATCCCCCGTCGGGTCAAGCACCGCAAGCAGCACCACCCCAAGCGCCGTGGCGCTGCCAAGGGTGGCACCGAGCTCGCGTTCGGCGAGTACGGCATCCAGGCAGTCACCCCGGCCTACGTGACGAACCGGCAGATCGAGTCCGCTCGTATCGCCGTCACCCGTCACATCAAGCGTGGCGGCAAGGTCTGGATCAACATCTACCCGGACCGTCCGCTCACCAAGAAGCCGGCCGAGACCCGCATGGGTTCCGGTAAGGGTTCGCCCGAGTGGTGGATCGCGAACGTGCACCCGGGTCGGGTCATGTTCGAGCTGTCGTACCCCAACGAGAAGGTGGCTCGTGAGGCGCTGACCCGCGCAGCTCACAAGCTCCCGATGAAGTGCCGGATCATCCGGCGCGAGGCAGGTGAGAGCTGATGTCGGCCGGCACCAAGGCTGCTGACCTCCGCGAGCTGGACAACGAGGGTCTCGTTGCCAAGCTCCGTGAGGCCAAGGAGGAGCTGTTCAACCTCCGCTTCCAGGCGGCGACCGGGCAGCTCGACAACCACGGACGGCTGAAGCTCGTCCGCAAGGACATCGCGCGGATCTACACCCTGATGCGCGAGCGCGAGCTGGGCATCGAGACGGTGGAGAACGCCTGATGACTGAGAACACCAACGAGACGCGCGGTTTCCGCAAGACCCGTGAGGGTCTCGTCGTCAGCGACAAGATGGACAAGACCGTCGTCGTCGCCGTCGAGGACCGCGTCAAGCACGCTCTGTACGGCAAGGTCATCCGCCGTACGAACAAGCTGAAGGCGCACGACGAGGCGAACGCCTGCGGCATCGGCGACCGGGTCCTCCTCGCGGAGACCCGCCCGCTGTCCGCGACGAAGCGCTGGCGCGTCGTCGAGATCCTCGAGAAGGCCAAGTAACGAAGCCGATGTGGTACGGCCGTATGTGCAGCGGGTCCCTGCGGGACGCCGGTGTGAGCAGCGGCCGGCCCGTCAGCTCTCGTTGACGATCAGGAGAAAGCTGTGATCCAGCAGGAGTCGCGACTGCGTGTCGCCGACAACACGGGCGCGAAGGAAATCCTTTGCATCCGCGTTCTCGGTGGCTCCGGTCGTCGCTACGCCGGTATCGGGGACGTCATCGTCGCGACCGTCAAGGACGCGATCCCCGGCGGTTCGGTGAAGAAGGGTGACGTCGTCAAGTGCGTCGTCGTCCGTACCGTGAAGTCGCGTCGTCGTCCGGATGGCTCGTACATCCGCTTCGACGAGAACGCCGCGGTTGTTCTGAAGAACACCGATGGTGACCCCCGTGGCACCCGCATCTTCGGCCCGGTGGGCCGCGAGCTGCGTGACAAGAAGTTCATGAAGATCATCTCGCTTGCGCCGGAGGTGCTCTAACTCATGGCGAACAGCATGAAGATCAAGAAGGGTGACCTGGTTCAGGTCATCACCGGCAAGGACCGCGGCAAGCAGGGCAAGGTCATCCAGGCCATGCCCGCCGAGAACAAGGTCCTGGTCGAGGGTGTGAACCGGGTCAAGAAGCACACCAAGCCGGGCCCGGGCACTCAGGGTGGCATTGTCACCGTCGAGGCCCCGGTGCACGTCTCCAACGTCCAGCTGGTCGTGGAGAAGGACGGCAAGAAGGTCGTCACCCGCGTTGGCTACCGCTTCGATGACGAGGGCAACAAGATCCGCGTTGCCAAGCGAACCGGTGAGGACATCTGATGTCTGAGACGACTGTTGAGAAGGTGACCCCCCGTCTCAAGGAGCGTTACAACTCCGAGATCAAGGGTCAGCTGCAGGAGCAGTTCTCGTACGAGAACGTCATGCTGACGCCCGGCCTGGTCAAGGTCGTCGTCAACATGGGTGTCGGCGAGGCCGCCCGTGACAGCAAGCTGATCGAGGGCGCGATCCGCGACCTGACCGCGATCACCGGTCAGAAGCCGGCCGTGACCAAGGCTCGCAAGTCCATCGCGCAGTTCAAGCTGCGCGAGGGCCAGCCGATCGGCACGCACGTCACCCTCCGCGGTGACCGCATGTGGGAGTTCCTGGACCGTCTGGTTTCGCTGGCCCTGCCGCGAATCCGTGACTTCCGCGGCCTCTCCCCGAAGCAGTTCGACGGCCGTGGCAACTACACCTTCGGTCTGACCGAGCAGGTTATGTTCCACGAGATCGACCAGGACAAGGTCGACCGTCAGCGCGGTATGGACATCACCGTCGTGACCACCGCTCAGACCGACGACGAGGGCCGGGCGCTCCTGCGCGCTCTGGGCTTCCCGTTCAAGGAGGCGTGAGCCAATGGCGAAGAAGTCCCTCATCGCGAAGGCCGAGCGGAAGCCGAAGTTCGGCGTCCGGGCCTACACCCGGTGCCAGCGCTGCGGCCGTCCGCACTCGGTGTACCGCAAGTTCGGCCTGTGCCGTGTCTGCCTCCGTGAGATGGCGCACCGCGGCGAGCTGCCGGGCGTGACCAAGAGCTCCTGGTAATCAGGGCGCTTTAGGCACACAGCGAAGCAGAGGTGCCCGATCCCACACCGGCCCGTTTTGGGCCTGCCGTACGGATTCCCGTAAGGTAGTGGGGTCGGGCCCCCTGCCACGGCTTCCCCATGGACGTCCGTGGCCCTCTCAAGGGAGGGCTCGCACCCAGTCTTACGACGTCGCAGGTCCCCTGCGCTTGTGCCCCTGACGAACTCGGAAGAGTGCGTAAGGGGGACCTGGCGCGGAGAAACCGCGGCGAGAGAGGCCTGAGGCCATCATGACCATGACCGACCCCATCGCAGACATGCTCACGCGTCTGCGTAACGCGAACTCGGCGTACCACGACACCGTGGCGATGCCGGCCAGCAAGATCAAGGCGCACGTCGCCGAGATCCTGCAGCAGGAGGGGTACATCTCCTCCTACAAGGTTGAGGAGCCCGTCGAGGGCGAGGTCGGCAAGAAGCTGACCATCGAGCTCAAGTTCGGCCCCAACCGTGAGCGCTCCATTGCCGGCATCAAGCGCATCAGCAAGCCGGGTCTGCGTGTTTACGCAAAGTCCACCAACCTGCCGAAGGTTCTCGGCGGCCTGGGCGTGGCGATCATCTCCACGTCCTCCGGCCTCCTGACCGACAAGCAGGCCGCCAAGAAGGGCGTAGGCGGAGAAGTTCTCGCCTACGTCTGGTAATTCGGGAAACGGAGGTACAGCAATGTCGCGCATTGGACGGCTGCCCATCCAGGTCCCCGCTGGCGTGGACGTCACCATCGATGGCCAGACGGTCTCGGTGAAGGGCCCGAAGGGCTCCCTCACCCACGTCGTCGCCGCGCCGATCGAGATCGGCAAGGGCGAGGACGGCATTCTGGCTGTCACCCGCCCCAACGACGAGCGTCAGTCGAAGGCCCTGCACGGCCTGACCCGCACGCTGGTGGCGAACATGATCACCGGCGTGACCGCGGGCTACCGCAAGTCGCTGGAGATCAGCGGTGTCGGCTACCGAGTTCTGGCGAAGGGCTCCGACATGGAGTTCCAGCTGGGCTACAGCCACCCGATCCTCGTCGAGGCGCCCGAGGGCATCTCCTTCGTCGTCGAGTCGGCCACCAAGTTCCACGTGGACGGCATCGACAAGCAGAAGGTCGGCGAGGTCGCCGCGAAGATCCGCAAGCTGCGCAAGCCGGACCCGTACAAGGCCAAGGGTGTCAAGTACGCGGGCGAGGTCATCCGCCGCAAGGTCGGAAAGAGTGGTAAGTAAGCGATGAGTGTCTCTGTCAAGATCGGCAAGGGCAACGCCTACAAGAGCGCCGCTCGCAAGCGCCGCGCGATCCGCGTTCGCAAGCGCGTCGTCGGCACCGAGGTGCGTCCGCGCCTCGTCGTGACGCGCTCGAACCGTCACATGGTCGCCCAGGTCATCGACGACGCCAAGGGTCACACCCTGGCGTCGGCGTCCACCCTCGACGTGTCCATCAAGGGCGCCGAGGGCGACAAGACCGAGCTGGCCAAGAAGGTCGGGAGCCTGGTCGCCGAGCGCGCCAAGGCCGCCGGCATCGAGTCGGTCGTCTTCGACCGCGCGGGCAACCGGTACGCCGGCCGCATCGCCGCCCTGGCGGACGCGGCCCGCGAGGCCGGGCTCGACTTCTAAGCCGCTCGTCGACTCTGTCGACGGACGTAAACGAGAGAGGTAATTCCAATGGCTGGACCCCAGCGCCGCGGTAGCGGCGCCGGCGGTGGCACCGGCGGTGGCGAGCGGCGCGACCGTAAGCGTGACGACCGGGGCAACGCCCCCGCCGTCGAGAAGACCGCTTACGTCGAGCGCGTCGTCGCGATCAACCGTGTCGCCAAGGTTGTCAAGGGTGGTCGTCGCTTCAGCTTCACCGCGCTGGTCGTGGTGGGCGACGGTGACGGCACCGTGGGTGTCGGTTACGGCAAGGCGAAGGAGGTTCCGGCCGCCATCGCCAAGGGTGTTGAGGAGGCCAAGAAGAACTTCTTCAAGGTCCCCCGTATCCAGGGCACCATCCCGCACCCGATCCAGGGTGAGAAGGCCGCCGGCGTCGTGCTGCTGAAGCCCGCCGCCCCCGGTACCGGTGTTATCGCCGGTGGTCCGGTGCGCGCCGTCCTGGAGTGCGCCGGCATCCACGACATCCTGTCGAAGTCGCTCGGCTCGGACAACGCGATCAACATCGTGCACGCCACCGTGGCCGCTCTGAAGGGCCTCGTGCGCCCCGAGGAGATCGCCGCCCGTCGTGGTCTGCCGCTGGAGGACGTGGCCCCCGCCGCTCTGCTGCGGGCGCGTGCTGCTGGGGTGAGCGCCTGATGGCTCGCCTGAAGATCACGCAGACCAAGTCGTACATCGGCAGCAAGCAGAACCACCGTGACACCCTGCGTTCGCTTGGTCTCAAGCGCATGCACGACGTGGTGGTCAAGGAGGACCGTCCCGAGATTCGCGGGATGGCCCACACGGTCCGTCACCTGGTGACGGTTGAGGAGGTGGACTGATCATGGGCGACAACCCGATCAAGATCCACAACCTGCGTCCCGCCCCGGGTGCCAAGACCGACAAGATCCGCGTGGGTCGTGGTGAGGGCTCCAAGGGTAAGACCGCTGGTCGTGGTACCAAGGGCACGAAGGCCCGCTACCAGGTTCCGCAGCGCTTCGAGGGTGGCCAGATGCCGCTCCACATGCGCCTGCCGAAGCTGAAGGGTTTCAAGAACCCGTTCAAGATCACCTTCCAGGTCGTCAACCTCGACAAGCTGGCCGAGCTCTACCCGCAGGGTGGAGAGGTCACGGTCGAGGACCTGGTCGCCAAGGGCGCGGTTCGCAAGAACTCCCTCGTCAAGGTGCTCGGCACCGGCGAGATCTCGGTTGCCCTGCAGGTGACGGTCGACGCCGTCTCCGGCTCGGCCGCCGAGAAGATCACCGCCGCCGGCGGTACGGTCACCGAGCTCGTCTGAGCCCGCTGACAACCGGCTTCGAGCCCCGCACCTCCTCCGGGAGGTGCGGGGCTCGCGCCGTTCCCGGGGATATCCGGCCGGACGGCGCTCGTTCTTTTGTGTGGCAAACCCGGGCATCCCGTACCCCATGAGTGGGGGAGGGGTGGTACGCGCTTCTTCCGAGTGGCTGCGCACTGTTAGAGTCCGTGGAGTTCCCTTGTAGGCTGCGCGTAGGCTCGCCTGTGCCGTCTGTACGGGAGCCCGAACCGCCAAACTCCCCATTCAGGACCGACCCTCCCGCCGACGACGCGCGGGAGGCGCAGGAGGCACCGTGCTCAGTGCGTTCGCGCGGGCGTTCCAGACGCCCGACCTGCGCAAGAAGCTGCTGTTCACGCTGGGCATCATGGTGCTGTTCCGCCTGGGCTCGCACATCCCGATCCCGGGCGTGAGCTTCACGGCCGTGAACGAGTGCGTGAAGGAGACCAAGAACAGCGGCCTCTTCGGACTCGTCAACCTGTTCAGCGGTGGCGCGCTCCTCCAGCTGACGATCTTCGCCCTCGGCATCATGCCGTACATCACGGCGAGCATCATCCTCCAGCTCCTCACCGTCGTGATCCCGCGACTGGAGATGCTGAAGAAGGAGGGACAGGCCGGCCAGGCCAAGATCACCCAGTACACCCGCTACCTGACCATCGCGCTCGCCGTGCTCCAGGGCACCGGCATCGTGGCGACGGCCTCCAGCGGTGCGCTGTTCTCCGGCTGCCCGCTGGCCAACCAGATCGTCCCGGACACCGGCGTGTTCCGGATCGCCGTCATGGTGCTCACCATGACCGCCGGCACGACGGTCATCATGTGGCTCGGCGAGCTGATCACCGACCGCGGCATCGGCAACGGCATGTCGCTGCTGATCTTCACCTCGATCGCGGCCCAGTTCCCGTCCTCGATGTGGGCGATCAAGCAGTCCGGCACCATCGGCGGCGGCTGGGTCGAGTTCCTCTCCGTGGTCGCGGTCGGCGTCATCGTCGTGATGCTGGTCATCTTCGTCGAGCAGGCCCAGCGCCGGATCCCGGTCCAGTACGCGAAGCGGATGATCGGGCGCCGCGCGTTCGGCGGGACCTCGACCTACATCCCGCTCAAGGTGAACCAGGCCGGTGTCATCCCGGTCATCTTCGCCTCGTCGCTGCTGTACATCCCCGCCCTGGTGGTCCAGCTGACCAACAGCCAGGCAGGCTGGGCCACGTGGATCCGGACGAACTTCGTCAAGGGTGACCACCCGATCTACATGGCCACCTACTTCCTGCTGATCGTCTTCTTCGCGTTCTTCTACGTCGCCATCTCCTTCAACCCCGAAGAAGTTGCCGACAACATGAAGAAGTATGGTGGGTTCATCCCGGGTATCCGGGCCGGCCGACCGACGGCCGAGTACCTGAACTACGTGCTGACCCGTATCACGTGGCCGGGTTCGCTCTACCTGGGCCTGATCGCGTTGATCCCGATGATCGCCCTGGTCGCCTTCGGACAGCAGACCAACTTCCCGTTCGGCGGCACCAGCGTGCTCATCGTCGTCGGCGTCGGACTCGAAACTGTGAAGCAGATCGAGAGCCAGCTCCAGCAGCGCAATTACGAAGGGTTCCTCCGCTGATGCGTATCGTCCTCGTTGGTCCTCCCGGGGCCGGGAAGGGTACTCAGGCGCACCTGCTCGCCAAGACCCTGTCCATCCCGCACATCTCCACCGGCGACCTGTTCCGTGCCAACATCGGCCAGGGCACCCCGCTGGGGCTCGAGGCCAAGGGCTACATGGACGCCGGCCGCCTGGTGCCGGACGAGGTCACCATCGGGATGGCCAAGGACCGCATGCTCCAGGCGGACGCCGAGAACGGCTTCCTGCTCGACGGCTTCCCCCGCAACCTGGGCCAGGCCGAGGCTCTCGACGAGTTTCTCGCCGAGAAGGGCATCAAGCTGGACGGCGTCCTGGACCTGGAGGTCCCCGAGGACGAGGTCGTCAAGCGGATCGCGGGCCGTCGCCTGTGCCGCAAGAACGGCAGCCACGTGTTCCACGTCGCGTACAACCCCCCGAAGGAGGAGGGTGTCTGCGACGAGTGCGGTGGCGAGCTCTACCAGCGCTCGGACGACACCGAGGCAGCGGTGCGCACCCGCCTGGAGGTCTACCACACGGAGACCGAGCCGATCATCGGCTACTACAAGGAGCAGGGGCTGCTGGTGACCATCCCGGCCCTCGGCAAGGTGGACGAGGTCACCACCCGCGCCATCGAGGCGCTGAAGCAGGACAGCTGAGTCTCTCGGCGAACGTACGACGGTACGGCCGGGTCGCCCGCCCCTCGCGGGTGGCCCGGCCGTTTCGGCGTCGTACGGTGGTAGCAGTGGTAATCCGGACTTGGAAGGCGTGACCAGATGGTGGAGATCAAGACCCCCGAGCAGATCGCGAAGATGCGAGCGGCCGGGCTGGTCGTCGCCGAGGCCCTGAAGGCCTGTCGCGAGGCGGTCGTCCCCGGGGTGACCACCCAGGAGCTCAACGACGTCGCGGACAAGGTCATCACCGGCCACGGTGCCACCTCGAACTTCCGGGCCCACCACGGCGGGCTCTGGTTCCCGGGCGTGATCTGCGCCTCGGTGAACAACGAGGTGGTGCACGGCATCCCCGGCGAGCGGGTGCTCCAGGAGGGTGACGTCATCTCGATCGACTGCGGCGCCATCCTGGACGGCTGGCACGGCGACTCGGCCATCACGGTGGCGGTCGGCGAGGTCCGCCCGGAGGTCGAGATGCTGAGCCGGGTCACCGAGGGCTCGATGTGGGCCGGCATCGCCCAGATGAAGAAGAACAACCGCCTGGTGGACGTCTCCAAGGCGATCGAGGGCTTCATCCGTCGCCAGCCGCTGCCGCCGAAGGGCAAGTGGGGCATCACCGAGGGCTACGGCGGTCACGGCATCGGCACCGCGATGCACATGGAGCCGCACGTGCTGAACTACGTCGAGCGCGGCCGCGGCAAGGGCCCGAAGCTGGTCCCCGGCACCGTGCTCGCGATCGAGCCGATGGTCTCGCTCGGCACCCCGCACACCACCGTGCTGGACGACGAGTGGACGGTCGTCACCAACGACGGCACCTGGGCCTCGCACTGGGAGCACTCGGTGGCCGTCACCGAGCAGGGCCCGCTGGTGCTGACCGCCTTCGACGGCGGCCGGGCCGAGCTGGCCAAGCTGGGCATCACCGCAGCTCCGGACCCCCTCGCGTAGTCGCCACGGCGCCCAACTGCCGCTGCTGACAAGGGATCAGAGCCCTGGAGGTTTGGACCTCCAGGGCTTTTGTCCTATTTTTATCGGCTGGCAGGGTCTGTAGTGGCTCACGAGCGAGCAGGAGAGAGTACGTGCTCAAGGGATTCCGCGACTTCATGATGCGCGGCAACGTCGTCGACATGGCGGTCGGTGTGGTCATCGGTGCCGCGTTCACCGCGGTGGTGACCGGCTTCGTGTCCGCCTTCCTCACCCCACTGGTGGGCGTGGTGGTCGGTGCGGCCGGCGACTTCAGCTCGTACAAGGCGCACATCGCGGGGGTGACCTTCCCGTACGGGCAGTTCCTCAACGTGCTGATCGCGTTCTTCATGACCGCCGCGGTGCTGTACTTCTGCGTGGTGCTGCCGATCACCAAGGCGACCGCGCGCTACATGCCGAAGAAGCCGAAGACGCCGAAGCGTCCCTGCCCCGAGTGCCTGACCGAGATCCCCGAGGCCGCCCGCCGCTGCTCGGCCTGCACCGCCCACGTCGAGCCGCTGGTGGTCCTCGCCAAGGCCTGACGCGACGGGTGTGACGGTGACCGCTTTCCGGGGCCCCCGTTTTGGTCCGTCGGGCGCGCTGGCGTAGGATGGACCGTCGGCTCACTCGTAGCGTGCTTCAGCGCGCCCTCTTCCCCCCGGGGGAGGGGTGAACCCAGGTTCGCACGAGCGTTCCGCATACGGTAGCCGGTCCCGGAAGGTGGATCTCGCAGTTCATGGCTAAGAAGCAAGGCGCCATTGAGATCGAGGGCACCGTGATCGAGTCTCTGCCGAACGCGATGTTCAAGGTCGAGCTGCAGAACGGTCACAAGGTCCTCGCGCACATCAGTGGCAAGATGCGCATGCACTACATCCGCATCCTGCCGGACGACCGGGTCGTCGTGGAGCTCAGCCCCTACGACCTCACGCGCGGGCGGATCGTCTACCGCTACAAGTAAGAACGTCAGATCTAGACCCGGAGAACCTGAACATGAAGGTCAAGCCGAGCGTCAAGAAGATCTGCGACAAGTGCAAGGTGATCCGCCGTCACGGCCGGGTCATGGTGATCTGCGACAACCTGCGCCACAAGCAGCGCCAGGGCTGATCTCTCCCCAGCATTTCTCGTAGTACTTCGCGCGACGCGAAAACGTCATAAGCGGGCTGCCCGATCCGTTCCGTCCGGAACGGACTGCCACCCCCGGTCAGAGGCCGGGGCTCCCTCACCGTGAGGTGTCGGAGTAGGCAGCACGCAAGACCTCTGAAAAAGCACAGGAGCCTTGAATGGCACGCCTCGCCGGCGTTGATCTCCCCCGTGAGAAGCGGATCGAGATCGCCCTCACCTACGTGTACGGCATCGGCCGTACCCGCGCCCAGCAGACCCTGGCCGAGACCGGTGTGAACCCGGACGTCCGCGTCCGCGACATCACCGAGGACGACCTGGTCAAGCTGGGTCAGTACATCGACGCCAACTACACGGTCGAGGGTGACCTCCGCCGTGAGGTGGCCGCCGACATCCGCCGCAAGGTCGAGATCGGCTGCTACGAGGGTCTGCGTCACCGCCGTGGCCTGCCGGTCCGCGGCCAGCGCACCCACACCAACGCGCGTACCCGCAAGGGCCCGCGTCGCGCGATCGCCGGTAAGAAGAAGCCGGGCAAGAAGTAGTCCGTCCCGTAACCGGACATCCCTCCGGCCCGCGGGTCAGCGGACCGACCACCTCAGTAGGAGAACAGACTTATGCCCCCCAAGGGTCGTCAGGCTGCCGGCGCGAAGAAGATCCGCCGCAAGGAAAAGAAGAACGTCGCTCACGGCCACGCGCACATCAAGAGCACGTTCAACAACACCATCGTTTCGATCACCGACCCCGCGGGCAACGTGATCTCCTGGGCCTCCGCCGGCCACGTCGGCTTCAAGGGCTCGCGCAAGTCCACCCCGTTCGCCGCGCAGATGGCCGCCGAGGCCGCTGCCCGTCGCGCGCAGGAGCACGGCATGCGCAAGGTTGACGTCTTCGTGAAGGGTCCGGGCTCCGGCCGCGAGACCGCGATCCGTTCGCTCCAGGCCACCGGCCTGGAGGTCGGCTCGATCCAGGACGTCACCCCCACCCCGCACAACGGCTGCCGTCCGCCGAAGCGCCGCCGCGTCTGACGCAGCGCCTTCGGGCACGCGGGTGATGTTTTAAACCTCGTACGGGCTCCCGTTTTCCACGGGAGCCCGTACGCTTGGTCCTGTCGGCATCAAATAGTGGGTGCCGAAGACAACCGGAGGATTTCCCCCATGCTTATCGCTCAGCGTCCCTCGCTGACCGAAGAGGTCGTCGACGAGTTCCGCTCCCGGTTCGTGATCGAGCCGCTGGAGCCGGGCTTCGGCTACACCCTCGGCAACTCCCTGCGCCGCACGCTCCTGTCGTCGATCCCGGGTGCCGCTGTCACCAGCATCCGCGTCGACGGCGTCCTGCACGAGTTCACCACCGTGCCGGGCGTCAAGGAGGACGTGACCGACCTCATCCTCAACATCAAGCAGCTGGTCGTCTCCTCGGAGCACGACGAGCCGGTCGTGATGTACCTGCGCAAGCAGGGCCCGGGTGTCGTCACCGCCGCCGACATCGCCCCGCCGGCGGGTGTCGAGGTGCACAACCCCGAGCTGGTCCTCGCCACGCTGAACGGCAAGGGCAAGCTGGAGATGGAGCTGACCGTCGAGCGCGGTCGCGGCTACGTCTCCGCCGTCCAGAACAAGGCCTCCGGCCAGGAGATCGGCCGCATCCCGGTCGACTCGATCTACAGCCCCGTGCTGAAGGTCACCTACAAGGTCGAGGCCACCCGTGTCGAGCAGCGGACCGACTTCGACAAGCTGATCGTCGACGTCGAGACCAAGCCCGCCATGCGTCCGCGCGACGCCATGGCCTCGGCCGGCAAGACCCTGGTCGAGCTGTTCGGTCTCGCCCGCGAGCTGAACATCGACGCCGAGGGCATCGACATGGGCCCGTCCCCGACGGACGCCGCCCTGGCCGCCGACCTGGCGCTGCCGATCGAGGAGCTGGAGCTCACCGTCCGCTCCTACAACTGCCTCAAGCGCGAGGGCATCCACACCGTGGGTGAGCTCGTCGCCCGCTCCGAGGCCGACCTGCTCGACATCCGCAACTTCGGTGCGAAGTCGATCGACGAGGTCAAGGCGAAGCTGGCCGGCATGGGCCTGGCCCTCAAGGACAGCCCGCCCGGGTTCGACCCGACCGCTGCCGCCGACGCCTTCGGCGCCGACGACCTCGACGACTCGCACTTCGCCGAGACCGAGCAGTACTAAGAGAATTGGCCGCGGGGGCGGTTCCACGGAGCCGCCCCCGTCGTCGTGAAAGTCGTACGGGCAACAGTGCCCGTACGCCCGCTGCGGTACCTGATACGGCCGTAGTCGGAGATCCAAGGAGAAATCCATGCCGCGTCCCACCAAGGGTGCCCGCCTCGGCGGCGGCCCGCACCACGAGCCGCTGCTGCTCGCCGGTCTGTGCCGGGAGCTGTTCCAGTACGGCCGCATCACCACGACCGAGGCCAAGGCCCGTCGGATGCGCCCGCTGGCGGAGAAGCTGATCACCAAGGCGAAGAAGGGCGACATCCACAACCGTCGCCTGGTGCGCAAGACCATCACCGACATCTCGGTGCTGCACACCCTCTTCACCGAGATCGCGCCGCGCTACGAGAACCGCCCGGGTGGCTACACCCGTATCACCAAGATCGGTCCCCGTCGTGGCGACAACGCCCCGATGGCCGTGATCGAGCTGGTCGAGGCGCTGACCGTCGCGCAGACCGCCGTCGGCGAGGCCGAGGCCGCCACCAAGCGCGCCGTCAAGGAGGCCGACGAGGCCGCTGCCGTCGAGACCAAGGCCGACGAGGCCGAGGCCGCCGAGCAGGCCTGACGCCTCTAGGTGTTCCGCGGGCCCGTTTCCCCAGCAGTGGGGGAGCGGGCCCGTTCCTCATCCCCGGGAGATGTGAGAAGCAGTGGTCAACGATTGCGCCGAGCAGCCGCCGGTGAAGGACGGCCCGGCCGACGGGTACGTCCGGGTCCGGCTCGACCTCGCCTACCAGGGCGCCGAGTTCTCCGGCTGGGCCCGCCAGAAGGGCGGCCGCCGGACGGTCCAGGAGGAGATCGAGACCGCGCTGCAGATCGTCACCCGCAGCCCCGAACTGTTTCCGCTGACGGTGGCCGGCCGCACCGATGCCGGGGTGCACGCCCGCGGCCAGGTCGCCCACGTCGACCTGCCGGCCGAGCTGTGGGCGGCGCACCGGGAGAAGCTGCTGCGCCGGCTGGCGGGCCGGCTGCCCGGGGACGTCCGGATCTACCGGGTCGGCGAGGCGCCGGCCGGGTTCGACGCCCGCTTCTCGGCGGTCTGGCGCCGGTACGCGTACCGCGTCGCCGACCACCCCGGCGGGGTGGACCCGCTGCTGCGCGGCCACGTGCTCTGGCACGACCGCCCGCTGGACGTGGACCGGATGAACGCCGCCGCGAAGCTGCTGCTCGGCGAGCACGACTTCGCCGCGTACTGCAAGAAGCGCGAGGGCGCCACCACCATCCGCACCCTGCTGGAGCTGCACTGGGACCGCGTCCCGGTGGACTCCTACGCCGCCCAGGAGGGCTCGCTCGCGGTCGCCACCGTCCGGGCCGACGCCTTCTGCCACAACATGGTCCGGGCGCTGGTCGGTGCGATGTTGCTGGTCGGCGACGGGCACCGGCCGGTGGAGTTCCCCGGCGAGGTGCTGGCGGGCGGGGTGCGCAACTCCGCCGTCAACGTGATCCGGCCGTACGGGCTCACGCTGGAGGAGGTCGGCTACCCGCCGGACGACCAGCTGGCCGAGCGCAACCGGGCGGCCCGGCGGATGCGGACCCTGCCCGGGCAGCCGGCTGTCGGGTAATCCGTTTTGGCCCGGCGCGTCCGCTTGGGAGAATCGCTCCCATGGGACACGTCGAGATTTCGCACCTGGAGTACTACCTGCCGGACGGGCGCGTGTTGTTCGACGACGCGTCCTTCCGGGTCGGAGAGGGCGCCGCGGTCGCCCTGGTCGGTGCCAACGGCGCCGGCAAGACCACCCTGCTGCGCATGATCGCGGGGGACATCCAGCCGCACGGCGGCTCGGTGACGATCAGCGGCGGGCTCGGCGTGATGCGCCAGTTCGTCGGCACCACCGGCCGCGAGGACCAGTCGTCCACCCCGGGCGCGCTGCCGGCCGACGCCTCGGTGCGCGACCTGCTGGTGTCGGTCGCCCCCGAGCGGATCGCCAAGGCCGCCCGCGCGGTGGACGCCGCCGAGCTGGCGATGATCGCGCAGGACGACGAGAAGACACAGATGGCCTACGCCCAGGCGCTCTCCGACTGGGCCGACGTCGGCGGCTACGACTACGAGACGGACTGGGACGTCTGCACCACGGCGGCCCTCGGGGTGCCGTTCGACAAGGCCCAGTGGCGGGGCCTGAACACCCTCTCCGGCGGCGAGCAGAAGCGGCTCGTCCTGGAGGCGCTGCTGCGCGGCCCGGAGGAGGTGCTGCTGCTCGACGAGCCGGACAACTACCTGGACGTCCCGGGCAAGCGCTGGCTGGAGGAGGCCATCAAGACCACCTCGAAGACCGTGCTGTACATCTCGCACGACCGCGAGCTGCTCTCGAAGACCGCGGACAAGATCATCGCCGTCGAGTCCGGCGCCGCCGGCAGCAGCGTCTGGGTGCACGGCGGCGGCTTCGACAGCTTCCACGAGGCCCGCAAGGACCGCTTCGCGCGCTTCGAGGAGCTGGGCCGGCGCTGGGACGAGGAGCACGCCAAGCTCAAGAAGCTGGTCGTCACCCTGCGTCAGGCGGCCTCCGTCAGCCACGCGCTCGCCACCCGCTACGCCGCCGCCCAGACCCGGCTGAAGAAGTTCGAGGAGGCCGGCCGCCCGGAGGAGCCCCCGCGCGAGCAGAGCATCACCATGCGGCTCAAGGGCGGGCGCACCGGCATGCGCGCCTTCACCCTGGAGCAGCTGGAGCTCACCGGCCTGATGCAGCCCTTCGACCTGGAGGTCTTCTACGGCGAGCGGGTCGCGGTGCTGGGCGCCAACGGCGCCGGCAAGTCGCACCTGCTGCGGCTGCTGGCCGGCGACACGACGGTCGGGCACACCGGGGACTGGAAGCTCGGCGCCCGGGTCGTCCCCGGCCACTTCCGGCAGACCCACGCCCACCCGGAGCTGTTCGGCCGCACCGTGCGGTCGATCGTCGAGGAGGAGCACGCGCTCAGCCGCGGCGCCGCGATGGGGGCGCTGCGCCGCTACGAGCTGGACCGCCAGGAGGAGCAGAAGTTCGAGTCGCTGTCCGGCGGGCAGCAGGCCCGGCTGATGATCCTCAAGCTCGAACTCTCCGGTGTGACGGCCCTGTTGCTCGACGAGCCGACCGACAACCTGGACCTGGAGAGCGCCGAGGCGCTGCAGACCGGCCTGGAGGCCTTCGAGGGCACCGTGCTGTGCGTCACCCACGACCGCTGGTTCGCCAGGACCTTCGACCGCTTCCTGGTGTTCGGGGCGGACGGCCGGGTGTACGAGTCGTCGGAGCCGGTCTGGGACGTGACCCGGGTGGAGCGCGAACGCTGAGTCGCGACCGGCCCCGGCCGGGAGGGGGCCAGCCGATTTTTGACCCCTCAGGGTCGGGCCGGTAACCTGGACGCTTGATGTGCGTATTGGCTCGCTCTTTCTCACGTGAGAGGTCGGTACGCCGGAGACATCAGGTCGTCGACCAGCGGTCCCCCTTGAATTGCGTCCAAGGTTGGCCAGGCTGCTCTGCCGTCCGGGTGCTCCTGTCAGGACTCACTCACTGAAAAGCGAAGGCTACGACCGTGCGTACGTACAGCCCCAAGCCCGGCGACGTCCAGCGTCAGTGGCACGTCATCGACGCGACCGACGTCGTGCTCGGCCGCCTGGCCTCCCAGGCCGCCAACCTCCTCCGGGGCAAGCACAAGGCGATCTACGCGCCGCACGTTGACACTGGTGACTTCGTCATCATCATCAACGCCGACAAGGTGCACCTGTCCGGTAACAAGAAGACCCAGAAGCTGGCCTACCGCCACTCGGGCTTCCCGGGCGGTCTGCGCTCGGTGCGCTACGACGACCTGCTGGCGAACAACCCGGAGAAGGCCGTCGAGAAGGCCATCAAGGGCATGATCCCCAAGAACAGCCTGGGCCGCCAGATGCTCTCCAAGCTGAAGGTCTACTCGGGCGACCAGCACCCGCACGCTGCCCAGCAGCCGGTGCCGTTCGAGATCACCCAGGTCGCGCAGTAATTCGGCCACCAAGCCCCCCAACACTGAAAAGAGCTGAGGAACATCGTGGCCGAGACCACTGAAACCCTTGAGGTCGACTTCGACGAGGCCGTTGAGGCCGTCGAGGGCGAGTACACCTCCGAGGAGAGCTACACCTCCGAGTCCCTGGCCGGCCGCTTCGGCGAGGCCACCCCGGGCGCCGGCCTCGGCCGTCGCAAGGAGGCGATCGCCCGCGTGCGCATCGTCCCCGGCACCGGCCAGTGGAAGATCAACGGTCGCACCCTCGAGGGTTACTTCCCGAACAAGGTGCACCAGCAGACCGTGAACGAGCCCTTCAAGCTCCTTGAGCTGGACGGCCGTTACGACGTCATCGCCCGCATCAGCGGTGGTGGCACCTCCGGCCAGGCCTACGCGCTGCGCCTCGGCGTCGCCCGTGCCCTGAACGAGGCCGACGTGGACAACAACCGCGCCGCGCTGAAGAAGGCCGGCTTCCTGATGCGTGACGCCCGTGCCGTCGAGCGCAAGAAGGCCGGTCTGAAGAAGGCCCGCAAGGCGCCGCAGTACAGCAAGCGCTAATCGCCTCCCCGGGGGTGCGCTCCGCCCTGGCGGCGCACCCCCTGGTTGTGCGAAACCGTCGCCCCGGAGTACCTCGCGTACTCCGGGGCGACGTGTTCCCCGGCTACTGTGCGGCGGCCGGGATCTTCGGTTGGGTTCCGAGCAGTGGTGATGGAGGACGGGACAGTGGGACGACTCTTCGGTACGGACGGCGTGCGCGGGGTGGCCAACGAGGGCCTGACGGCGGAGCTGGCGCTCGGCCTGTCGGTCGCGGCGGCCCATGTGCTCGGCGAGGCCGGCGCCTTCGACGGCCACCGGCCGGTCGCGGTGGTCGGCCGTGACCCGCGCGCCTCGGGCGAGTTCCTGGAGGCCGCCGTCATCGCCGGTCTGGCGAGCGCCGGCGTCGACGTCCTGCGGGTCGGCGTCCTGCCCACCCCGGCCGTGGCGTACCTCACCGGCGCGCTCGGCGCCGACTTCGGCGTGATGCTGTCCGCCAGCCACAACGCCATGCCGGACAACGGCATCAAGTTCCTCGCCCGCGGCGGCCACAAGCTGGACGACCGGATCGAGGACGCGATCGAGTCCCACTACCGCAAGCACACGCTCGGCGACGAGGACTGGAACCGTCCGACCGGCGCGGCCGTCGGCCGGGTGCGCGAGTACACCGAGGGCTTCGACAAGTACGTCGCCCACCTGATCGGCGTGCTGCCCAACCGCCTGGACGGCATCAAGGTCGTCATCGACGGCGCCCACGGCGCGGCCGCCTACGTCGCCCCCGAGGCCTTCGCCCGGGCCGGTGCCGAGGTGGTCCACACCCTGGGGGCCGAGCCCACCGGCCTCAACATCAACGACGGCGTCGGCTCCACCCACCTGGACCGGCTGCGGGTCGCGATGAAGGAGCACAAGGCCGACCTGGGCATCGCCCTGGACGGCGACGCCGACCGCTGCCTGGCCGCCGACGCCGAGGGCGCCGAGGTGGACGGCGACCAGATCATCGCCATCCTCGCGGTCGCCATGAAGGAGGCCGGCACCCTGCGCCGCAACACCGCGGTGGCCACCGTGATGTCCAACCTCGGCTTCAAGCTGGCGATGGAGCGCGAGGGCATCGAGCTGGTGGAGACCGCCGTCGGCGACCGCTACGTGCTGGAGGCGATGAAGGAGCACGGCTTCGCGCTGGGCGGCGAGCAGTCCGGCCACGTGATCCTGCTGGACCACGCCACCACCGGCGACGGCACCCTGACCGGCCTGATGCTGGGCGCCCGGCTGGCCGCCACCAAGCAGCCGCTGGCCGACCTGGCCGCCGTGATGACCCGGCTGCCGCAGGTGCTGATCAACGTCAAGGGCGTCGACAAGTCCCGGGTGCGGACCAGCGCCGAGCTGACCGCCGCGGTCGCCGCGGCCGAGGCCGAGCTGGGCTCCACCGGCCGGGTCCTGCTGCGCCCGTCGGGCACCGAGCCGCTGGTTCGGGTGATGGTCGAGGCCGCCGACCCGGCGCAGGCCGAGGCGGTCGGGCAGCGGCTGGCCGACGCGGTGCGCACCCACCTGGGCTGAGCCCCCGGAGACGGCGAAGGGCCCCCGCGCGACGCGGGGGCCCTTCGTGTCGTGCCCGGCGGCCGCTCAGAGCTTGCGCAGCAGCGCCCGGCGGACCTTGTGGTCCGAGCCCTTTTGGAGGATCAGGGTGGCGCGGCCGCGGGTCGGCAGCACGTTCTCCAGCAGGTTGGGCTTGTTGATGGTGCGCCAGACCTGCCGGCCGTACTCCATCGCCTCCTCCTCCGGCACCTCGGTGAAGCGGCGGAAGTAGGAGTTCGGGTCCTGGAAGGCGGTCTGCCGCAGCTTGCGGAAGCGGTCCAGGTACCAGTGCTCGATGTCGTCGGTCCGGGCGTCGACGTAGATCGAGAAGTCGAAGTAGTCGGCCACCGCGAGGCGGGTGCGGCCGTCGGAGCCGGGCAGGGCCGGCTGGAGCACGTTCAGGCCCTCGACGATCAGGATGTCCGGGCGCTCCACGGTCAGCCGCTCGCCCTGCACGATGTCGTACACCAGGTGCGAGTAGACCGGCGCGCTGACCCGCTCCTTGCCCGCCTTCACGTCCGCGACGAAGCGCATCAGCGCCCGGCGGTCGTACGACTCCGGGAAGCCCTTGCGGGCCATCAGGCCGCGCCGGCGCAACTCGGCGTTGGGGAGCAGGAAGCCGTCGGTGGTGACCAGCTCGACCCGGGGGTGCTCGGGCCAGCGGGCGAGCAGTGCCTGGAGCAGGCGGGCGGTGGTGGACTTGCCGACCGCCACGGAGCCGGCCACGCCGATGATGAACGGGGTGCGGGTGCGTTCGGTGTCCGGGGTGTCCAGGAAGGTGCCCAGCGTGCCGCGCAGCTCGTGCGTGGCGTGGATGTACAGGTTCAGCAGGCGTGACAGCGGCAGGTAGACGTCGCGGACCTCGTCCAGGTCGAGGGCGGTGCCGAGGCCGCGCAGCCGTTCCACCTCCTCGGCGGTCAGCGGCAGTGGCGTACGCTCGCGCAGCGCGCTCCACTCGGCCCGGCTGAGGTCGACGTAGGGGGACGGCGACGGGCCGGGCGTGGCGGCGCCCCGCGTACAGAGTTCGGTCAGCACATGCTCCATTGTGAGCCGTAGCGGCGTTCACGGTGGCTGTGGTGTCGGTCACGCAGCGTTCGCGCGCGGGGGGGAAACGGCCACAGAACCGCCCTTATGCTGGCACGCATGTGCGGAATTGTTGGATACGTGGGCGCTCAGTCCGCCCTCGACGTAGTAATCGCAGGCTTGCAGCGACTGGAGTACCGGGGCTACGACTCGGCCGGTGTCGCGGTGCAGGTCCAGGACTCCGAGGGGCAGTGGAGCCTGGCCACCGACAAGCGGGCGGGCAAGCTCGCCAATCTGGAGAAGTCGCTCGCCGAGACCCCTCTGCCCGGCGGCACCACCGGCATCGGCCACACCCGCTGGGCCACCCACGGCGGCCCGACGGACGCCAACGCCCACCCCCACCTGGACGACCACCAGCGGGTGGCCGTGGTGCACAACGGCATCATCGAGAACTTCGCGCAGCTGCGCGCCGAGATCGCCGAGCGCGGCCACACCCTCCGGTCCGAGACCGACACCGAGGTCGTCGCCCACCTGCTGGGCGAGGCCTACGCGGGTGACCTCGCCGAGGCCATGCGGGTGGTCTGCCGTCAGCTGGAGGGCGCCTTCACCCTGGTCGCCGTGCACGCGGACGCGCCGGACGTGGTCGTCGGTGCCCGCCGCAACTCGCCGCTGGTGGTCGGCCGCGGCGAGGGCGAGAACTTCCTCGCCTCGGACGTCGCCGCCTTCATCGCCCACACCCGCGAGGCGATCGAGCTGGGCCAGGACCAGGTGGTCGAGCTGCGCCGGGAGGGCGTGACCGTCACCAACTTCGACGGCACCCCGGCCGACGTGCGCGAGTACCACGTCGACTGGGACGCCTCGGCCGCCGAGAAGGGCGGCTACGACTACTTCATGCTCAAGGAGATCGCCGAGCAGCCGAAGGCGGTCGCCGACACCCTCCTCGGCCGGATCGGCACCGACGGCCGGCTGACCCTGGACGAGCTGCGGATCTCCGACGCCGACCTGCGCTCGGTCGACAAGGTCGTCATCGTGGCCTGCGGCACGGCCTTCCACGCCGGCATGATCGCCAAGTACGCGATCGAGCACTGGACCCGCATCCCCTGCGAGGTCGAGGTCGCCTCCGAGTTCCGCTACCGCGACCCGATCATGGGCCCGGGCACGCTGGTCATCGCCATCTCGCAGTCCGGCGAGACCATGGACACCCTGATGGCCCTGCGGCACGCCCGCGAGCAGGGCGCCAAGGTGCTGGCGATCTGCAACACCAACGGCTCCACCATCCCGCGCGAGTCGGACGCGGTGCTGTACACCCACGCCGGCCCGGAGGTCGCGGTCGCCTCGACCAAGGCGTTCCTGACCCAGCTGGTCGCCTGCTACCTGGTCGCCCTGTACCTGGGCCAGGTGCGCGGCACCAAGTGGGGCGACGAGATCTTCGCCGTCATCAAGGAGCTCGGCGACGCGCCGAAGCAGGTCGAGCAGGTCCTGGAGACCATGGAGCCGGTGCGCGAGCTGGCCCGCTCGCTGGCCGACGCCCGTTCGGTGCTGTTCCTCGGCCGCCACGTCGGCTTCCCGGTGGCCCTGGAGGGCGCGCTCAAGCTCAAGGAGCTGGCGTACATGCACGCCGAGGGCTTCGCGGCGGGCGAGCTCAAGCACGGCCCGATCGCGCTGATCGAGGAGGGGCTGCCGGTCGTGGTGGTCGTGCCCTCGCCGCGCGGGCGCTCGATCCTGCACGACAAGATCGTCTCCAACATCCAGGAGATCCGGGCCCGCGGTGCCCGCACGATCGTGATCGCCGAGGAGGGCGACGAGGCCGTCGTCCCGTACGCGGACCACCTGATCCGCATCCCGGCCACCCCGGTGCTGCTCCAGCCGCTGGTCGCCACCGTCCCGCTCCAGGTCTTCGCCTGCGAGCTGGCCACGGCCAAGGGCCACGAGGTCGACCAGCCGCGCAACCTGGCGAAGTCGGTCACCGTCGAGTAGTCGCTCGGCGGCACGGTGCCCCTGCGGTGGCTGCGTCCTACCGCAGGGGCGCCGTGCCGAGCGTGAAGGAGAACGGGGCGGGGAGCTTGATGCGCCTGCCGAATTCGGTTGCGTGGAGGGTGGTGCAGTCGCCGTTCCCCGGATCCGTGAACAGCGTCACCCTGCCGTCGCTGCGGTCGATGAGCAGGTAGCACGGGATGCCCGCAGCGGCGTAGCCCAGGTGCTTGGCCTCGCGACCCTTGTGCGGGCCACAAGGTAGGCGTACGGACCGGCACCGGCGGGGGATCGAAGTGGTTGTCACTCGAACGTGTGCCGCAGGCCCGGCTCCCGCGGGGCGGTGACGCGGGCTAGCGTCGGCGGTAGCCGACCGCCGAAGGAGTTCTCCCCATGCGTCATGCACACCCTGTGGAAACCGTCCGGGCCGCCGAGGCCGAGCTGATGGCGCGGCTGCCCGAGGGCACCCTGATGCAGCGGGCGGCCGCGGGGCTGGCCGCGACCTGCGCGCGGCTGCTGACGCGGCGTCGGGGGCGGGTGTACGGCAGCCGGGTGACGGTGCTCGCGGGCAGCGGGGACAACGGGGGTGACGCCCTGTACGCCGGGGCCGCGCTGGCCCGGCGCGGGGCGCGGGTGACGGCGGTGCTGCTGGCGCCGGAGAAGGCCCACCCGGGCGGGCTGGCCGCGCTGCGGGCCGCCGGCGGGCGGGTGACGGCGGAGCGGGAAGTCGGCCTGGCCGACTTCTCGCGCGCGGACCTGGTGCTGGACGGGATCGTCGGCATCGGCGGCCGGGGCGGGCTGCGCCCGGAGGCCGTGCCGTACGCGAGGGCCGAGCGGCACGGGATCGTGGTGGCGGTGGACCTGCCGAGCGGGGTGGACGCCGACACCGGGGAGGTGCCGGGCGCCGCGCTGCGGGCGGACGTCACGGTCTGCTTCGGCACGTACAAGCCCGGGCTGCTGGTCGACCCGGGGGCCTCGTACGCGGGGGCCGTGCAGCTGGTCGGCATCGGGCTGGAGCCGGGCGCCGCGCAGGTGACGGCGCTCCAGCACGCGGACGTGGCGGCGCTGCTGCCGGAGCCGGGCGCGGAGAGCGACAAGTACCGGCGCGGCGTGGTCGGGGTGGCGGCCGGCTCGGCGACCTACCCGGGGGCGGCGCTGCTGGCGGTGGCCGGGGCGCTGCACGGCGGCGCGGGCGCCGTCCGGTACGTGGGCACGGCGGCCGAGGAGGTGGTGCGGCGCTTCCCGGAGGTGCTGGTCACCGAGGGCGGGCCGGCCGGCGCCGGACGGGTGCAGGCCTGGGTGGTCGGGCCGGGCGGCGGCGAGGGGGCGCGGCAGGCGCTGACCGAGGCGCTGGCGAGCGACGTCCCGGTGCTGGTGGACGCCGACGGGCTGACCGAGCTGGGCCGGCTCGGCCCGGACGCGCTGGCCGGCCGCACCGCGCCCACCCTGCTCACCCCGCACACCGGCGAGGCCGCCCGGCTGCTCGCCGGCGCCGACGGCGGTACACCGCCGGCCGCCGACGACCTGGCCGCGGCCCGGCTGGCCACCGCCCGACGGCTGGCGGCCGGCTACCGCGCCACGGTGCTGCTGAAGGGCTCGACCACGGTGGTCGCCGATCCGGGCGGGGCCGTCCGGGTGAACCCCACCGGCACCTCCTGGCTGGCCACCGCCGGCAGCGGCGACGTGCTGGCCGGGCTGGCCGGCTCCCTGCTGGCGGCCGGCCTCGCGCCGCTGGACGCCGCGTCGGCGGCCGCCTACCTGCACGGCCTGGCCGGCCGGGAGGCGGCGGGCGTGCCGGGCGCCCCGACGACGGCGCTCGCGGTGGCCGGGGCGCTCCCGGCGGCGTGGCGGGCGGTCCGCGCGGGGTGACCCCGGAACCGGGACATCCGCTTGCGGCGTCCTGAACGGGGTGAACGGGCGGTCCGCCGCACGTCGGCGCGTCGTGGGGGGCCGCCGCGCCGCCGGGCCGTTCGGCGAGGACTCCGGGACGTCTGGGAGACTGACCCTGATGACAACTGCGAACACGACCGGCACAGCCACCCGCACCGACGGCCTCCGGGCCGAGGCGACCATCGATCTCGCCGCCCTGCGCGGCAACCTCGCCGCCCTGCGCGAACGCGTCGGCGGCGCGGCGGTGATGCTCGCCGTCAAGGCGAACGCCTACGGCCACGGCGCGGTCGAGTGCGCCCGGGAAGCGGTCGCGAACGGGATCGGCTGGCTCGGCTGCGCGACGCCGGACGAGGCGCTGGCGCTGCGGGCCGCGGGCATCCGCCCGGAGCAGGCCCGCATCCTGTGCTGGCTGTGGACGCCGGGCGGGCCCTGGCGCGAGGCGCTGCGCGCGGACCTGGACATCTCGGTCAGCGGCCAGTGGGCGCTGGACGAGCTGCTGCCCGCCGTCCGCGAGACCGGCATCCCGGCCCGGGTGCACCTGAAGGCCGACACCGGCCTCGGCCGCAACGGCTGCCAGCCGCACGACTGGCCGCGGCTGGTGGCCGCCGCCCGCCGGGCCGAGACGGAGAGGCTGCTGACGGTCGTCGGCGTGTGGTCGCACTTCGCCGCGGCGGACGAGCCGGGCCACCCGTCGATCCAGGCCCAGCTGGACTCCTACCGCGCCGCGCTGGCCACGGCCGAGGCCGCCGGGCTGCGCCCCGCGGTCCGGCACCTGGCGAACTCCCCGGCCGCGCTGCTGCTGCCCGAGTCGCACTTCGACCTGGTCCGCACCGGCCTGGCCGCGTACGGGCTGTCGCCGGTGCCGGAGGTGGGCTCGCCGGCCGACTTCGGGCTGCGCCCGGTGATGGCGCTGACCGCGCGGCTGGCGCTGGTCAAGCACGTCCCCGGCGGGCACGGGGTCAGCTACGGCCACCACTACACGACGCCGGGCGAAACCACCCTGGGCCTGGTCCCGGTCGGCTACGGCGACGGCATCCCCCGGCACGCCAGCGGCACCGGCCCGGTGCAGATCGCCGGCAAGTGGCGCACGGTGGCCGGCCGGGTCGCGATGGACCAGTTCGTGGTGGACCTCGGCGGCAACACCCCGGCGATCGGCGACGAGGTGCTGCTGTTCGGCAACGGCGAGCGCGGCGAGCCCACCGCGGAGGACTGGGCCCGCGCCTGCGGCACCATCTCGTACGAGATCATCACCCGGATCGGCGCCCGGGTGCCCCGCCGCTACCTCGGCGGCAGCCACCCGGAGGGCCCGTCGGCATGACCGGTGCACCGGCCGAGGGCAGTCCGGTCGCGGCGGTCGCCAAGGCGGCCGGCGCCGCCTCCGGGGTGAGCCGGGCGGGTGTGATCGGGATCTCGGTCGGCGTACTGGCGGCGGGGGCGGCCGCGGGCGTCGCGGTGGAGCGGCTGACCGTCGGCCGGGCGATGCGCCGCCGGGCCCGGGCCGAGCTGGACGCGAACGCCCCGTACGGCTCGCTGCGCGGCCGTCCGAGGACGGTGGCCGCGCCGGACGGCACCGAGCTGTACGTCGAGCTGGACGGCACCGGCTGGAGCGGGCCGGACGGGGACGGCGCCGGCGCCGAGCCGCTGACCGTGGTGTTCTGCCACGGCTACTGCCTCAACCAGGACAGCTGGCACTTCCAGCGGGCCGCGCTGCGCGAGGGCATGCGGCTGGTCCTCTGGGACCAGCGCAGCCACGGCCGCTCCGAGCGCTCCCGTTCGTACCTGGCGGGCGAGCCGGCCGGCATCGACCAGCTGGGCGGCGACCTCAAGGCCGTGATCGACGCCGTCGCCCCGACCGGGCCGCTGGTGCTGGTGGGCCACTCGATGGGCGGCATGACGGTGATGGCGCTGGCCGACCAGCACCCTGAGCTGTTTCGCGAGAGGGTCGCCGGGGTGGCGCTGATCGGCACCCTCGCCGGGGACTGGAACGAGGTCAGCCTCGGCCTGCCGAGGGCCGGCGCGAAGCTGTTCAGGAAGGTCGCGCCCGGCATGGTGAAGCTGCTGGGCCGCCAGGTCGACCTGATCGAGGCGACCAGGCGGCTGGGCTCGGACGTGGCCGCCGTGTTCTACCGGAGGTTCTCCTTCGGCGGCCGGGACGTCGACCCCGGTGTGGTGCGCTTCGCCGAGCAGCTGCTGGACGCCACCCCGATCGACGTGGTCGCCGAGTTCTACCCGGTGTTCGGCGCGCACGAGAAGTACGAGGCGCTGGCCGCCCTGCGGGGCCTGCCCGCGCTGGTGCTGGCCGGGACGAAGGACCTGCTGACGCCCTCGACGCACAGCGAGGCGATGGCCGCGCGGCTGCCCGGCGCCGAGCTGGTCCTGGCCGAGGGCGCCGGGCACCTGGTGATGCTGGAACGCCCGGAGCTGGTGGACCACGAGCTGGCGCGGCTGCTGCGCCGGGCCGCCGGCTTCGCAGGGGCGGCGCCGCTGCCCGCGGCCGTCCTCGACCTGGCCCGGGAGCGGGTCGCGGAAGGCGTCGTCGACCCCGTGTGAGCCCCGGCGGCGCGCGGATGTGGCACGGTAGCGGTGGCGGCCGGTGGTCGGTGCGCCGGTACGGACCGAAGGGCAAGACACGCGCATGGGCTCGCACGCCACTCTCACCGTCCCCACCCCGGAGCGGATGGGCCGGCTCGGCCGGGAGCTGGCCGCGCTGCTGCGGCCGGGTGACCTGGTGCTGCTCTCCGGGGAGCTGGGCGCGGGGAAGACCACGCTGACCCGGGGCCTGGGGGAGGGCCTGCAGGTCCGCGGGGCGGTGACCTCACCGACCTTCGTGATCGCCCGGGTGCACCCCTCGCTGGTCGGCGGCCCGGCGCTGGTGCACGTGGACGCGTACCGGCTGGGCGGGGACCTGGACGAGATGGAGGACCTCGACCTGGACGTCTCGCTGCCCGAGTCGGTGGTCGTGGTGGAGTGGGGCGAGGGCAAGGTCGAGCGGCTGTCCGAGGACCGGCTGGAGGTCCGGATCGAGCGCGCCATCGGCGGCACGGCGGACGGGGACGACCAGGACCCGCGCCGGGTGGTACTGACCGGGATCGGCCCGCGCTGGGCGGACGCGGCGCTGGCGGACCTCGGATAGCCGACGGGCGCCGACGGGGTGCCGACGTCCCGCCGACATCTTGCCGACAGGCTGTCGGCAAGATGTTGCGGGCGGGGTGCCGGGCGTGGTGGGATGGGTGCTGCGGTTAGGTCTGCCTAACTAGGGAGGCGCCATGTCGAGCACCACCCCCGCCCCGAAGCGCGCGGTCCCCGCCGCCGGGGCCGGAGAACCGGCCCGTCGCGCTCCGGGAGAGCCGATGCGGGCGCTGCTGGCCGCCTGCGCGGCCGCCGAGGCGGTGTCCACCCCGCCCGAACCGCGGCCCCGACAGGACGAACGGCCCGAGGCGCGGGCGCCCCGGGCCGCGTGAGGCCGGTCCTTCCGGGCCCGGGCCGTTCCGGGCCGTCCGGGTCAGGCGATCACGACCACCTTGGTGTCCTTGGGCGCGAAGTCCCAGAGCAGCTGCCCCTCGGCGCGTCCGCTGCGGATGCCGCCGGTCTTGGCGCTCGGGTCGGTGGTCGGCGTCGCGCCGTCCACCGCCGCGCTGAAGCCGAACACCACGCCGTTCTGCTGCGCGAAGCGCACCACGTGCTCGATCTGCTTGCCGTCCGTCCCGGTGGTGGTCTGGGTGCGGCTGTACACGGCGTAGCTGCCCGGGGCCGGCTCGACCGAGCCCGGGGTGACCGGGAAGGCGGCCGCGACCTGCGGAGTCTTCTTCGGGTCGACCAGCCAGACGTAGTGGCTGCCGACCGAGTAGACCACGCGGATGCCGGTGCCCGAGGTGGTCGGCAGCGCCGGGACGGTCGGGGCGGCCGAGGCGGTCGGCGCCGCGGCGGTCGCGGTGCCGGTCGCCGTGGTGGTGGCCGTGGGCCTGGGGCCGCCGGCCCGGTCCTGGGCGCCGTTGGCCTGGAAGGCCAGCAGGCTCACCACCGCCAGGGCCCCCAGGGTCAACCCCGTGACCACCACTCCAGGACCCATCTTCGCCACGTTGCCGCTCCCGCCGCCGTCCCTTTACGTACGGCCCCATCGTGCCAGGTTCATCCGCGCGGGTCGCAGCGCCTCGGATGTGTGTTCCCGGCTGGTACACCTTGCCGATCGGCCGGTCGGCCCAACGCGGTCTAACCTTGACCCCGTGCTGCTGCTCGCGTTCGACACCGCTACCCCCGCCGTCACCGCCGCCGTCCACGACGGCACGGCCGTCCTCGCCGAGACCCACCAGGTCGACGCCAGGCGCCACGGCGAACTGTTGCTGCCCGCGATCGACGGGGTGCTGCGGGCCGCGGGGGTGGACAAGCACCGGCTGACCGGCATCGCGGTCGGCGTCGGCCCCGGCCCGTACACCGGCCTGCGGGTCGGCCTGGTGACCGCCGCCGCGCTCGGCCACGCGCTCGGGCTGCCGGTGCACGGCGTCTGCACCCTGGACGCGATCGCCTTCCAGGCCCGCGCCGAGGGCCTGGCCGGGCAGCCGTTCACCGTCGCCACCGACGCGCGCCGCAAGGAGGTCTACTGGGCCTCGTACGACGCCGAGGGCCGCCGCACCGAGGGCCCCGGCGTGGACCGCCCGGCCGAGCTGACCCCGCAGGAACGCTCCGTCGGCGCCGGCGCGCTGCTCTACCCCGACGCCTTCCCGGGCGGGCACGGCCCCGAGCACGTCTCGGCCGGCGCCCTGGCCGGGTTCGCCGCCGCCGAGCTGGCCGCCGGGCGCGAGCTGCTGCCGAACCACCCGCTGTACCTGCGCCGCCCGGACGCCCAGGTCCCGGCCGGCTACAAGGCGGTGCTCCCGGCGTGAACCACGGCACCACCCTGCGCCCGATGCGCTGGTGGGACATCGCGCCGGTGCTGGAGCTGGAGCTGCGGCTCTTCCCCGAGGACGCCTGGTCCGCCGGGATGTTCTGGTCCGAACTGGCCGAGTCCCACCCCGGCGGCACCCGCCACTACACCGTCGCGGCCGCCCCGGACGGCACGATCGTCGGCTACGCCGGCCTGATGGCGATCGCCGGTGAGGGCGACGTCCAGACCATCGCCGTCGACGCGCGCCACCAGGGCGCCGGCCTCGGCGCGGCGCTGCTCACCGACCTGATCCGGGAGGCCGCCCGGCGCGAGTGCGCCGAGCTGCTGCTGGAGGTGCGGGTGGACAACCCGCGCGCCCAACGGCTGTACGAGCGCCACGGCTTCGAACCGGTGGGCATCCGGCGCGGCTACTACCAGCCCGCCAACGTCGACGCGCTGGTGATGCGCCTCGACTCCCCGAGCACTGACAGCACTGACCCGAAGGACATTGAGGACACCCGCCATGGCTGACGAACCGCTCGTCCTCGGCATCGAGACCTCCTGCGACGAGACCGGCGTCGGCATCGTGCGCGGCACCACGCTGCTGGCCGACGCGGTCGCCTCCAGCGTCAACGACCACGCCCGCTTCGGCGGCGTCGTCCCGGAGATCGCCAGCCGCGCGCACCTGGAGGCGATGGTCCCGACCATCCAGCGCGCCCTGGACACCGCCGGGATCAAGGCGAGCGACCTGGACGGCATCGCCGTCACCGCGGGCCCCGGCCTGGCCGGCGCGCTGCTGGTCGGCGTCAGCGCCGCGAAGGCGTACGCCTGGGCGCTGGACAAGCCGCTGTACGGGGTCAACCACCTCGCCTCGCACATCTGCGTCGACCAGCTGGAGCACGGCCGGCTGCCCTCGCCGACGATGGCCCTGCTGGTCTCCGGCGGGCACTCCTCGCTGCTGCTCAGCGAGGACATCACCAGCGACGTCCGCCCGCTCGGCGCGACCATCGACGACGCGGCCGGCGAGGCCTTCGACAAGGTCGCCCGGGTGCTCGGCCTCGGCTTCCCCGGCGGCCCGATCGTCGACCGCACGGCCCGCGAGGGCGACCCGAAGGCGATCGCCTTCCCGCGCGGCCTGACCGGCAAGAACGACCCGGAGTACGACTTCTCCTTCTCCGGCCTGAAGACCGCCGTCGCCCGCTGGGTGGAGGCCAGGCGCCGGGCCGGCGAGGAGGTGCCGATCGCCGACGTGGCGGCGTCCTTCCAGGAGGCGGTCACCGACGTGCTCACCCGCAAGGCCGTCAAGGCGTGCCAGGACAGCGGCGTCGACCACCTGATGATCGGCGGCGGCGTGGCGGCCAACTCGCGGCTGCGCGAGATGGCCCAGCAGCGCTGCGACCGGGCCGGCATCCGGCTGCGGGTGCCCCGGCCGGGCCTGTGCACCGACAACGGCGCGATGGTCGCGGCGCTCGGCGCCGAGATGGTGTGGCGCGACCGCACGCCGTCCGCCTTCGACCTGTCCGCCGACTCCTCGCTGCCGGTGACCGAGGTCCACGTGCCCCACACCGACGTCCACGGCCAGGCCTACGACGCCCTCGGCGGTGGCGCGGCATGACCGTCGCCGCGATGTGGGAGGCCCGGGCCGCCGATAGGTGCGGGCCCGAACTCGCCGCCTGGGCGCGGGAGTCGGCGCTGCCCCGGCTTCGCGGCTCGGCCGGGCTGGAGCGCCTCGAACTGCTCACCGCCCCGGGCGGGCGGGTGCTGCTGATCACCTGGTGGAACGGCGAGCCGGTGCCCGTCGCCGACCCGCCGGCCGAGCTGCTCGGCCGCCCGGTGCACCGCTGGTCCTTCACCAGCGAGCACCTGGAGTAGCCCCGTACCGGGAACCGCGGGACCGGCCGTTACCGTGCATAGCTGAGAGAATGCTGGACGGGAACCGGGAGCGCGCAGCGGTGATCAGGAACGGGCGGAGCAGGACCAGGACGTACGCGGCGGGGGCGGTGGCCCTGCTGGCCCTCGCCACCGGGTGCGGCGACAACGGGGGCGGCGGCAGCGC
>NZ_JBSHBN010000028.1:36716-69644 GCF_053612025.1 Kitasatospora sp. NPDC054768 | reverse complement strand
CGGCGGGCGGCCGCCCGCCGTCGCCCACCATGCTGGGCGGGACCGGCTGCGCCCGGCTTCGGGGCCGGTTGGGATCCGGTATGTCCGCAGGTCGGCGCGGCCGCGCCGGGCCGCGCGGGCTGCACCGGGCCCTGCCGGCAGGCCCCCGCACCCCGCCCCGCCTGCGGCCATACCGCTCGCCAGGCGTTCCCGAACCGGGCCCGAAGCCGCGCCCGCGACCCTGGCCGGGAACGCCCGTGCACTCCCGCTCCGCTCCGCCGCGCACGCCCCGCACAGCGAAGGACGACCGAAGGACGGCCACCATGCCCTGCCCACTCTGCGCCCAGCCCGTCGGCACCAACGACCAGTTCTGCCCCTCCTGCGGCGCCGCCCGGGGCGCCGCCCTCGACCTGGCCGCCGAGGAGCGCAAGCTGGTCACGGTGGTCTTCTGCGACCTGGTCGACTCCACCGCCCTGTCCGGCGCGCTCGATCCGGAGACCCTGCGCGAGGTGATCCTGCGCTACTTCGAGCGGATGCACCGCCGGATCGAGGCGCACGGCGGCACCCTGGAGAAGTTCATCGGGGACGCCGTGATGGCCGTCTTCGGCGTCCCGGTGATCCGCGAGGACGACGCCCACCGGGCGCTGGCCGCCGCCCTCGCCATGCTGGAGGACCTGGAGGACCTCAACACCGAGCTGGACGCCACCCTCGGGGTCCGCCTGGACGTCCGGATCGGTGTCAACACCGGCCAGGTGGTGGCGGGTTCGGACGCCTCGGCGCGCCAGGCGCTGATCTCCGGCGAGACCGTGAACATCGCCGCCCGGCTGCAGACCCGGGCCGCCCCCGGCCAGGTGCTGATCGGCCCGCAGACGCTGCGCGCGGCCGGTCCGGCCGCCCAGGTGGACGAGGTCGGCCCGCTGCACCTCAAGGGCAAGGCCGAGCCGGTCACCGCCTACCGCCTGGTCGCCCTGGACGAGGACGACCCGGAGCTGCTGCGCCGCTTCGACGTCCCGCTGGTCGGCCGGGAGCGCGAACTGGCGCAGCTGGACGCCGCGTTGGCACGGGTGGCGGGCGGCTCGGGGGCCGAGCTGCTGCTGATCGCCGGCGAGGCCGGCATCGGCAAGACCCGGCTGGTGCGCGAGTGGCGCGAGCGGGTCGGCCGGCGCACCGCGCGCTGCGGCACCGCCCGCTGCCGCAGCTTCGGCGAGCAGGGCACTCTGGCGCCGATCGCCGAGGCGGTCCGGACCCTGCTGGACGAGCCCGGGGGCGCCGCTCCGGCCGAGGCGCTGGCCCGGCTGGACGAGGCGACGGCGCCGGGCCTCGACACCCGCCGCTCGCTGGAGCTGCTGGCCGCGATCCTGCGGGGCCGCACCGTCGAGCGCCCGGCCGTCCTGGTCCTGGACGACTGCCAGTGGGCCGGCCCGGCGCTGGTGGACGCCGCCGGGTGGCTGACGGCCGAGCTCGGCGCGGCCCCCGTGCTGCTGCTCTGCCTGACCCGCCCCGAGCTCCCGGCCGCCCGCCCGGAGCTGCCGGCACTGCCGGTCGGCGGCCTGTCCTGGGACGAATCCGCCCTGCTGGCCGCGCAGTTGACCGAACTGAGCGCCCACCAGGACGCGGTTCCCACCCGGCTGCTGGAGCGCGCCGAGGGCAACCCGCTGCACCTGGAGGAGCTGCTGGCCGCCCTCACCGAAACCGAGGGTCCCGTCCTGACCGACGAACTGCCGCCCACCGGACGGGCCCTGCTCAGCGCCCGGATCGACGGGCTGGAGCGCGACGATCGCGCCACCCTCGACCTCGCCGCCGTCCTCGGCCGCGCCTTCACCGCCACCGAACTCGCCGAACTCGCCCACGGCGGCAGCGATCAGGACGCCTTCGCCGACCCGGAGGACGACGTCTTCACCGGCCCGATCGACGGGCTGCCGGCCGGCCCGTCCGCCGGGGGCGACGACACCCCGCCGCGGCTACGCGCCGCGCTGGCCCGGCTGGCCGAGCTGCGGCTGGTCGAACCGGCCGGCACCGGCTACCGGTTCAGCAGCGGCCTGGTCCAGGAGTCCGTCTACCAGTCGATGTCCAAGCGGGCCCGCGCCGAACGCCACGAGCGCGCCGCCGACCTGCCGGCCGTCCGCTCCACCGGGGACGCCGCCGTCGGCGGCCACCTGGAACGCGCCCACCGCTACCGGCTCGAACTCGGCCTGCTGGACACCCGCACCGACGTGCTGCGCACCCGCGCGGCCACCGCCCTCGGCGCCGCCGGGGCCGGCGCCCTGGCCCGCGCCGACCTGCCCGCCGCCACCGACCTGCTGGAGCGCGCCGTCCGGCTGCACTACCCGGGCGAGCGCGCCGCGGGCCCCGCGCTGCGCCGCCTCGGCGAGGCCCGGCTGGCGCTCGGCCGCGCCGAGGAGGCGCTGCCCGTCCTCGCCCAGGTGCGGGACGCGGCCGCCGACCCGCTGGACGCCGCGCACGCCCGGCTCGCGCTGGCCGCCCGCGGCCTGCCGCCCGGCCCGGATCAGCCCGCCGCGACCGCCCGCGCCGTCCTGCCGCTGTTCACCGACACCGGGGACGACCTCGGCCGGGCCCGGGCCGGGCTGCGGCTGGCCGAGGAGCAGCTGCTGGCCGGCCGGCACACCGAGGCCGAGCGGCTGCTGGACCAGGCCCTCGACCGGGTCTGCCGCACCGACGCCGAGCTGGACCGGGCCGCCGTGCTGGCCGCACTGGCCGCCTCCCTGCTGGCCGGCCCCGAGCCCGTCCCCAACGCGACCTTCCGGCTGCGCGCCCTGCTCGGCGAGCACGGCACCGGCCGGCGGACCGTGCGGGTCGCGCTGAACGGCCCGCTGGCCGTCCTGCTGGCCCTGCGCGAACGCCCCGAGGAGGCCGAGCTGCTGCTCGCCGAGGCCAACAGCCTGGCCGGGGAGCTGTCGCTGGCCGAGGCGATGGTGGCGCTGCCCGCGCTGACCGCCCAGGCGGCGGCCGCCCTCGGCCAGAGCGGCCAGGCGCTGGACCTGCTCGCCGACGCCGCCGAGATCGCCCGTCACCAGGGCAGCCCCGCCCCGCTGCCGCGCCTCGCCCTGACCACCGCGCGGGTCCTGCTGGACACCGACCGCCCGGCCCAGGCCGCCCGGCACCTGGACGGCGCGGACGCCCTCGCCACGTTGCCGCCGGTGCTCGCGATCGAACTGGACGCGCTGCGCGGCCGGCTCGCCGCCACCCGGGGCGAGGCCGCGCCGGCCCTGGACCTGACCGCCGCCGCCCTGGCCGCCGCGGAGGCCACCGAGTCGCTGCTGCTGCAGGCGCTGACCGCGCTCGACCGGGCGCACGCCCTGCTGCTGCTCGACCGCCCCGCCGAGGCCGCGGTGGCCGCCGCCACCGCCCGGGACCGGTTCGCCGCCAAGGGCCACCTGCCGGGCGTGCGGCGCGCCGAGCGGCTCGGGGGCACCCGGTGAGCGGCCCGGCCGGCCTCACCTGGAGCCTGCGCGACCGCACCCCCGCCGACCTGCCGGTGCTCGCCGACGCCGTCGCCCCCGACGGCGAGGAGAGCGGCGGGGGCACCGGCGGGGGCGGGGGCACCGGCAAGGGCGTACGGGTCTGCGTGGTCGACTCCGGGATCGAGCCCGACCACCCGCTGGTCGGGCCGGTGCAGGGCTCCTGGGCGGTGGCCAGGGACCCGGCCACCAGGGAGCTGGTCGTCCGCCCGGACTCCGCCGGCGACACCTGCGGGCACGGCACCGCCTGCGCCGGCATCATCCGCCGCACCGCCCCGGACTGCGAGCTCTACAGCGTGCGGGTCCTCGGCGAGCGCTTCACCGGCACCGGCGACATGCTGATCGCCGGGCTGCGCTGGGCCGTCGGGCAGCGCTTCGACGT
The DNA here is from genome assembly GCF_053612025.1 of Kitasatospora sp. NPDC054768. Taxonomy (NCBI): domain Bacteria; kingdom Bacillati; phylum Actinomycetota; class Actinomycetes; order Kitasatosporales; family Streptomycetaceae; genus Kitasatospora; species Kitasatospora sp. NPDC054768. The sequence continues at coordinate 65,804 of NZ_JBSHBN010000028.1, read as the reverse complement.
GATCAACCTCAGCCTCTCCACCACCCGGACCCGCTTCCTGGACGAGCTGCACGCGATCGCCGACGACGCCTTCTTCGCCCGCACCGCGATCGTCGCCTCCGCCCACAACACGCCGGTGGAGAGCTACCCGTGGCGGTTCTCCTCGGTCATCTCGGTGGGCAGCCACCAGGAGGACGACCCGCGGCTGCACCTGTACAACCCGGCCCCGCCGGTGGAGTTCTTCGCGCCCGGCCAGAACGTCCGGGTGCCCTGGCTCGGCGGCGTCACCATCCGCACCACCGGCAACAGCTTCGCGACCCCGTACGTGGCCGGGCTCTGCGCCCGCATCCTGTCCCGGCGGCCGAGGCTGACCACCTTCCAGCTGAAGAGCGCGCTCTACCTCACCGCGGCCAACGTCCAGGTCCCTTCCACCCCCACCCCGGAGGCGCCCGATGACCCTCAGCACTGACCCCGCCGTCGACCCGCTGGCCCGCGAGCTGCTCCAGTCCGTGGTGGACGTCGCCCGGGCGATCTTCGGCGCCCAGGCGGGCTCGGTGTGCCTGCTCGACGAGGCGGCCGGGGAGCTGGTCTTCCAGGCCGTCTCCGGGCGCGGCGAGGAGTCGCTGGTGGGCCGCCGCTTCCCGGCCGGCCGGGGGATCGCCGGCTGGGTGGCCGCCTCGGGCGAGCCGATGGTGGTGGACGACCTGGGCGCCAACCGCACCTTCGACCGGGACTTCGCCGAGTCCACCGCGTACGTCCCGACCGCCCTGATGGCCGCGCCGCTCACCCACGGCAGCCGGGTGCTCGGCGTCCTGGAGGTGCTGGACCCGGCCCCGCAGGCCCGCGCCAGCCTGCCCGAGCTGGACCTGCTGGCGATGTTCGCCCGCCAGGCCGCCGCCGCCCTGCGGGTGATCGCCGAGCGTTCCCCCGCCCCGGCGCCGGCCCCCGACCGCGCCGCCGCCCTCGGCCTGCTCGCCGACCTGGAGGAGCTGCTGCGCCGTCAGCCCTGAGCGCCCCGGGCACCCAGGGCACCCCGGGCGTCCCGGGCCGGGGTCAGCCGGGCGATCTGCCCGCGCTCCAGCGCCGCGTACACCGTGCCGTCCGGGGCGACGGCGATGCCGTGCGGCTCGGCGCCCGCGCCCGGGACGGGGTGGCCGTCGAGCCGCCCGTCCGGGGTGAGCACCCCGATCCGGCCGGCGCCCCACTCGGTGAACCAGAGCGCCCCGTCCGGTGCGGCCGCGACGGCGTGCGGCCTGGCCGAGCGGTCGGCCAGCGGATGCTCGGTCACCTTCCCGTCCACGGTGATCCGCCCGACCAGCCCGCCGCCGATCCCGACGTACCAGAGCGCGCCGTCCGCCCCGGCCGTGATCCCGACCGGCGCGGTGCCCTCGGTGGGCAGCCGGTGGACGGTCACCGCGCCGTCGGTGCCGACCCTCGCCACCGCGTCCGCCTGGTTGAGCGTGCACCACAGTGCCCCGTCCGGCCCGGCCGTGATCAGCGACGGGAAGGCCCCGTCGACCGGCAGCGGGTACCGCGTCACCTCGCCGTCCACGGTGATCCGCCCGACCCGGTTCGCGTTCAGCTCGGTGAACCAGAGCGCCCCGTCCGGTCCTGCGGCGATCCCGTACGGGCCGGGGTCCTCGCCCGGCAGCTCGAACGAGCCGGCCCGCCCGTGGACGTCGATCCGCCCGATCCGGTGGTCCCGCATCCGGCTGAACCAGAGCGCCCCGTCCGGCCCCGCCGTGATCACCGCGGGCCCGCACCCGGGCGCCCCGAGGCCGTGGCGCCGCACCGTCCCGTCCGGGGCGAGCCGCCCGATCTCCCCGCTGTGCACCAGCGTGAACCAGACGCCCCCGTCGGGCCCCACGGTGACCCCGTACGGCCCGGCTCCCGCCTCGGCCACCTCGAACAGTTCCATGCGACCCCTCCCGAAGCACTATTGCGACTCATGTCGCATTAGCAATGCTCACATGATCCCCCGACCGACGGCAACCCGCTTTCCGCTCCGCCCGGCCCGCTGCTCAGCGGTCCGGCGCCGCCGACCGGTCCGGATCCCCGCGCAGCACCGAGACGACGCCCATTCCGGCCGCGCAGACCGGGACGGCGAGCAGGGCGCCGATGATGCCGGCGATGCCGGCGCCGGCCACCACGGCGACCATGATGGTGGCCGGGTGCAGCTCCACCGTGCGGCTCTGGATCACCGGCTGGAGGATGTTGCCCTCGATCATCTGCACCGTGAGCACCACGCCGAGCGCCCAGAGCGCCGTGCCGATGCCACCGTCGGCGAGGGCGACCAGGACCGCCGCCGTGCCGGACAGGAAGGCCCCGACGAAGGGGATGTAGGCGCCCATGAAGACCAGCGCGCCCAGCCCCGGCGCGCCCGGCACACCGAGGGCGAGCAGGCCGATGGTGATGAAGCTCGCGTCGATCAGGGCGATCAGGGTGGTGCCGCGCATGAACCCGGCCATCGCGTCGAAGGCCCGCCCGGCGCAGGCGATCACGGTGGTGGCACTGCGCTCGGGCAGGTAGGAGCGGATGACGTCGCCGGTGCGGTGGCCGTCCCGCAGGAAGAAGAACACCAGGGCGAGCGCCAGCACCCCGCCGGTGATCAGCTGGGTGAGCAGGCCGAGCCCGGAGAGCACGCCGTTGGTGAGGGTGGACACCAGCGAGTTGGTCTCGCCCTTGGCGTTGCTCAGCGCGTGCTGGATCTTCGACCCGAAGGGGCCGAGCCAGCCGGCCAGCCGCCGCCCGGCCTCCGGGAGCGAGGCGGCGATCTGCGGGGCGCTGTGCACCAGGGAGTTGACCAGCAGGGCGATCACCCCGCCGACCGCCGTGACCAGCACCGTGCAGGTCAGCCCGGCGGCCAGGCCCCGCCCGACGCCCCGGCGCACCAGCCAGGGCACCACCGGGTAGAGCAGCGAGGTCCCGAGCAGCGCCAGCAGGAACGGCACGGTCGCGGCCCGCAGTTCGACCAGCGCGAAGACCACCAGCGAGGCGACGGCGATCAGCAGGATCACCGCCAGCGACCAGGCCGCCGCCTGCCGCAGCGCGGGCGGCAGCATCAGGTACGGCCTGCGGTGGTCCGGCCGCCGCTCCTCGCCGGACGCGCGCTCCACGGACACGGTCGCCTCCGCCGGGGTCTCGACGATTCCGGACCGCCCCAGCTCAGCAGAGGTTCCGACGGCCCGCGCGGCGGATCGGCCGGGAGCACCCGAACGAGCTACCCGGGGGCCTCGAACCGCACCGCGCCGTCCTCGCCCGCCCCCGTGAAGACCAGTACCCGCTGCGCCTCGGCCTCGGCGGCCCGCCGGTCGGCCGGGCGCAGGGGGGCGAACGGGGCGACGGCCACCTCCCGGTCGCCGGTCAGCCGCCAGGTCCCGGCGACCAGCCCGTCCACCAGGAGGGTTCCGTGCACGATGCCGTTGCGGGTCATCACCCGGCCCCGGTGCTCCTCGGACAGCACCCGGGTACGGTCCGCGTGCGAGAGCAGCAGGTTGTCGAACGGGGCGACCAGCCGGACCGGCGCGGGGGTGTCCTCGTCGGGGCGGGGCGCCTCGGGCAGGTCGTACAACTGCCGGCCCTGTTCGTCCCGGAAGGCCCGCAGGCTCGGTGCGAGCCGCCGCAGCACCGGGGCGAGGCCGGCCAGGCCGCACCACTGGCGCAGGTCGGCCGCGGAGGCGGGGCCGAACGCGGCGAGGTAGCGCAGCACCAGGCCGTCCGGGCCGGGTGACGGGTCGAGCGGGCGGCCGAGCCAGGCCTCGGCGGTGGTGTGGGCGGCCGGGCCGCCGCGCCCCCACAGCCCGCGCGGCGGGACCTGCACCAGCGGCAGTCGGCAGCGGGCGGCCTGGGCGAGGGCGGCCGGGTCACGGTCCGGGCGGCTCGCGGCGAGCAGCGCGCCGAGCTGCTGGAAGGTGCGCGGCCGCTCCTCGACCAGGGTGCGGGCCTCGGCGGCGAGCGCGTCCAGGTCCAGGCCGGTCAGCCGCTTCCCGAAGGTGGTGCGCATCGCCTGGTCCAGCATCGGCTGGAGGAGCGGGCGCAGCGTCAGGCAGTCCTCGGCGGTGACGAGGTGGATGGTGCCGCGCTGGAGGGCGGTCCGGACCACCGCCCGCTGCTCGATCAGGGTGCTCAGCCGCTCGGGCGTGAAGCCGTCGAGCCGGGCCAGCAGTCCGAGGTAGGGCGGCTGGGGTGCGGCCTGGGCCTGGAGGCCGCCGAGGTGGTGGATCAGTGCGGCGGGCTGCTGGTCGGTGCGGGCGAGCAGGTGCTGACGGGCCAGCAGGGCCCGGCCGAGCGCCCGTCGGCTCAGGACCGGTCCGGTCACCGGCGGCCATCCAGCACGGAGCGCAGGACGCCGATCCGGTTGGAGGTGATGGAGGCGACGCCGCTCTCGCGCAGCCGGCGCATGGTGCGGCGCAGGTCGGCGGTCCAGGTGGAGACGGCGAGCCCCTGCTCCGCCGCGGCGGCGGTGAAGGCGGGGGTGACCAGGCCGAACGGCGGGTTGAGGTAGCGCGGGCGCAGGTCGTCCAGCAGGGCGCGCACGGGCATCCCGGGCTGCTTCCAGGTGAGGGCGATCTCGGCGTCCGGGCTCAGTTCGCGCACCGCGAGCATGGCGGCGGTGGGGCCGCAGAAGGCGACCGCGCGTTCGGCGCCGAGCCCGGTGACCACCGACCAGGTGGCCGCGGCCGGTCCGGCGTCGTCCAGGTCGATCAGCAGCCTGCGGCCGTCGACGGCGGCGACCGTCTTGATCGCCTCGGCGAGGGTGGGGACGGTCAGCGGGCCCTGTCGCAGCTCCTCCAGCTGGTCGACGGTGACCCGGTCGATCGACCGCGGGTCGCGCCAGAGCCGCTCCAGGGTGCCGTCGTGCAGCAGCACGGGCACCCGGTCGCGGGTGAGCCGGACGTCCACCTCGACGGCGTCGGCCCCGGCGGCGAGCGCGGACTCGACGGAGGGCAGGGTGTTCTCGCGGTGGCGGTAGGGGTCGCCGCGGTGGGCGACGGCGAGCGGCTTGGCCATGGCGTTCAACGGATCCTTCCGGCGAGCCAGGGGGTGAGGTCGTGGACGCCGATGGCCTCGCGGTGGCTCGGCTCCCCCGGGACGGTGACGATCAGCGTGGTGGACGGCGGGAAGGTGCGCGCCTTGACGTGCACCAGGTCGGACCAGAGGGCGTTCAGGAAGCCGGGGACGCGGTCGCGGTCGACGTCGAAGGCGATGCCCTCGACGGTCACGGTGACCTCGTCGTGGGTGAACAGCCGGACGGTGACGGCGGGGCGGCCGTCGAACTCCAGCAGCGCCTCGTGCGGGACGGCGTCCAGTTCCCCGTCCGGACCGCCCGGACCGCCCGGACCGCCCGGGCCGACCAGCCCGGCGAAGGTCCGGTCGCGGCCGATGTCGTGCTGGGCGCGGACGGTGCGGCCGTGCCGGTCGGCCACGGCCTCGATCGCGAGCACGGCGCTCTGGGTGGTCGGCAGGTGCGGGGGTGTCATCCGGGCCTCTCCTTCGGTTCCGGGGCTCGTGGGGCTCGTGGAGCCGGGGCGGCCGGGGCGGGCCCGCGCTCGGGCGACGGGCCCCGACTAGCGTCGTTCGACCATCACATTGGTGGACTTGATGACCGCCGTGGCGGGTGCGCCGGGGACCAGGTTCAGCTCCTCCGCCGACTCCCGGCTGATCAGGGACACCACCCGGAACGGCCCGGCCTGGATCTCCACCTGCGCGGCCACGTCACCGAGCACCACGTGGGTGACGATCCCCGGGAAGCGGTTGCGCGCCGAGGACGGCCGGCCCTCCGCCTCGGAGTTCTCCGGCCGGGCCAGCTCCCGGGCGAAGGCGGCGAGCTCGGCCCCCGGGATGATCCGGTGCCCGTGCTCGTCCCGCGCGGCGGCGACCCGCCCGGCGTCCACCCAGCGCCGCATGGTGTCGGCGCTGACGCCGAGCAGCGCCGCGGCCTCGCCGATGCGGTACGGGTTGGCCGGCACCTCGGGCTGGCCCATGAGCGTCTCCTGACGGTGGTTCTGATTCCCGGGGCGAGTGCCCCTGCGCCATCCTGCCGTACGGACCGCGCGGGTGATCACGCGAGGGCGGTCACGGCTCGCCGAAGAGGTCGCGCCGCACCGCGTCCCCGGCGGTGAGCACCGCCCCGGCGAGCACCGCGCCGCCGCCCGCCGTGCCGGCCCGCACCTCGGTGCTCAGCGGGGAGAGCCGGGCCAGCCGCCGCTCGACCCGCCCGGCCAGCTCCGGCCCGCCGGCCCGGCCGACCTCGCCGCCGAGCACCACGCAGCCGGGGTCCAGCACCACGCAGACGCTCGCCGCACCGATCGCGATCCGCTCGGCCAGCTCGTCCAGGAAGACCTCGCCCGCCGCGCCGGCCGCCAGGGCGGCCCGTACGGCGGCCTCGGCGGCGGGGGCGTCCCCGGCCGGGCCGGCGGGCAGTCCGTGGGCGCGGGCCAGCGCGCAGATCGCGGCGCTGCCGACCAGGCCGTGGAAGCCGCCCTCGCAGCTGTCGGCGCTGGGTAGGGCGACGGTGCCGGGAACGGGCAGGAAGCAGATCTCGCCGGTGCCGCCGGAGAAGCCCCGGCGCAGCCGCCCGTCCAGGATCACGGCGGCGCCGACGCTGTGGCCGAGCCACAGCAGCACGAAGGTGTCGCGGTCGCGCGCGGCACCGACCCGGTACTCGGCCCGCCCGGCCAGGTTGACCTCGTTCTCCAGGATCACCTCGGTACCGGGCAGCTCGCGCAGCGCGGCGAGGAGTTCGGCGTGCCAGGCGGGGAGCTTGCCGGTGCTCTGCAGCCGGCCGGTGGCCTGGTCGACCAGTCCGGGGGCGCCGACCGCGACGGTGTGCAGCCGTTCGACGCCGACGGCGCGCGCGGTGTCCAGCAGGGCGGCGACGATGGTCCCGGCGGTGTCCGGCCCGCCGTCGCCCTCGACCGGGACCTCGGCGGTGGCCAGGCCGCGCCCGGCCAGGTCGGCGACGACCAGGCTGACGCCACCGGAGCGGACGTCGAAGGCGGCGAGGTGGGCCCGGGAGGCGACCAGCGCGTAGAGCCGGGCGTTGGGGCCGCGCCGCTGTTCGCCGCGCTCGCCGACGACGGCCACCAGTCCGGTGCGCTGGAGGCGTTCGAGCAGGTCGGCGACGGTCGGCCGGGAGAGGCCGGTGAGGTCGCGCAGCTCGGTCGCGGTCAGGGGGCCCTGTTCGAGCAGGAGGTTGAGCGCCAACCGGTCGTTGATCGCCCGGGCGGTACTCGGCGTGGCCGTACGCGCGGTGGTCATGGCAGCTCATCCTTCCAGAGCATTTCTATCAGGGTCCCTTCCTGATAATTTAGCGACCGTCACAGGGCACTGTCGCGCCCCTCACCGCGCGACCGGGAGGGAAGACCCCATGAGCGGAACCACCGCACCACCACCGCCGGAGCCGTTGACCGCGCCCCGCCGGGCCCGGAGGAGCATCGCCCTGACCTTCCTGGTGCACGGGGCCGTCACCGGCAGCTTCGTCACCCGCATCCCCTGGATCCAGCACCACCTCGACCTCTCGGCCGGCCAGCTCGGCCTGGCCCTGGTCATGCCCGCCGTCGGCTCCTCCCTCGCCATGCCGCTGGCCGGCCGCTTCGTGCACCGCTACGGCGGCCGGGCCGCGGTGCGCGGGCTGATCTCGCTCTGGTGCCTGTCCCTCGCCCTGCCCGCGCTCGCCCCCTCGCTGCCGGTGCTGTGCGCGGCCCTGCTGGTGTACGGCGCCACCTCCGGGATGGCCGACGTCGCGATGAACGCCCAGGGCGTGGAGATCGAGGAGCGGCTCGGCCGCTCGATCATGTCCGGGCTGCACGGGATGTGGAGCGCGGGCGGCCTGCTGGCCTCCCCCTTCGGCATCCTCGCCGCCCACCTGGACCTCGACGCCCGGATCCAGCTCGCCGTCACCGCGCTGGTCCTGCTCGCGCTCGCGCAGCCCGTCTGCCGCGGCCTGCCCGACCTCCGGGCGCACGAGGGCGCGGAGGAGCCGCCGCGGTTCGCGCTGCCGCCGCGCAGCTCGCTGGTGATCGGACTGGTCGGCTTCTGCGCGGTCTTCGCCGAGGGCGCCTCGATGGACTGGAGCGGCGTCTACCTGCGGGACGTCACCGGCGCCTCGGCCACCGTCGCCGCCGCCTCGTACACCGCCTTCTCGCTCACCATGGCGGTCAGCCGGCTCGCCGGGGACGCGGCGATCCGCCGCCTCGGCGCCGTCCGCACCACCCGCATCGGCGGCGCCGTCGCCACCGTCGGCGGCCTGCTGGTGGTCGCCGCGGACAGCCCGGCACTGGCCATCCCCGGCTTCGCCCTGATCGGCATCGGCATCGCGGTGATCGTCCCGCTCGCCTTCGCCGCGGCCGGCCGGATCGGCACCAACCCCAGCCAGGCCATCGCGGGCGTCGCCACCGTCACCTACACCTCCGGCCTGATCGCCCCCGCGGTCATCGGCGCCCTCGCCCAGGCCACCTCGCTGACCGTCTCCTTCGGCCTGGTCACCGCGCTCGCCTGCGCCCTGCTGCTGAGCGCCGGGGCGCTGCGGCTGGCCGAACGGAATTCCGGCGGCGAGAACGTGACCGCAATGTCACCGGAAAAGCCTTCCGGAAAAGATCTCTCCGCGATATGATGATGAATTCCTGAGGGAATTTCCCGCTAAGGTCTCGAACCGCCGGGCGCACACCGCGCCCGGCGGTTTTCGTGCTCCGCGAGAGGAATTCCCCCGTGTGCTACGACCCGGACGCCGCCCCGCCCGTCCTCGGCCCCGCCCCGTGGCCCCTGGCCGAGGCCGCCCCACTCACCCTGACCTCGGCCGACGGCACCCGGTTCGGCGCCTTCCTGGCCCGGCCGGAGACCGCCACCGGGCCCGCGGTGCTCGTCCTGCCGGACAACAGGGGCCTCTCCCCGTTCTATCGGCAGACCGCCGCCCGGCTCGCCGAACACGGCCACCCGGCCCTCGCCCTCGACTATTACGGCCGCACCGCCGGAGCCGCCCCGGAAAAGCGCCCGGCGGAATTCGGCGAAATGCCGAACCTGCTCCCCCACCTGCTCGCGCTCACCCCCGGAGGACTGGACGCCGACATCACCGCCGCACTGGACCGGCTGCGCGCCACCGGGCCAGCCGAGGTGGTCGCGCTCGGGTTCTGCTTCGGCGGCCGGCAGGCCTTCCGCACCGCCGCACCGCGCTTCGGCCTGGCCGGCGCGGTCGGCTACTACGGCTACCCGGACACCCTCAACGGCGCCCCCGGGCCCACCCAACTGGCCGGGGGGCTGACCGCCCCGGTGCTCGCCTTCTGGGGCGGCGCCGACGAGCACATCCCGGCCGCCACCGTCGAGGCCTTCGACGCGGCGCTCACCGCGGCCGGCTGCCCCCACGAGTTCGTCAGCTATCCGGGGGCACCCCACAACTTCTTCGAGCTCGCCGCCGTCGAACACGCCGACGCGGCCCGTGACTCGTGGCAGCGCCTGCTGGGGTTCCTCTCCCGACCGAGCTGAGGTCCGTCCCGCGGGTCGGCCCGGGGCGCCGGCGGGGCCCGGGCACCGGTTAGGCTCGGGCGGTGTTCGAGCCCGATGCCGTTCCCGTGCCGCCCGCCGTGCCGCAGGCGCCCGCCGTCGCACCGCGTTCCCCGTGGTGGCGGTTCGCGCTGCTGGTGGTGGTGCTCGCGGCGACGGCCGGGTCGCTGCTGCTGTGGAGCCCGACGGAGCTGCTGTCCGGCGGGCTGGCGGACCGGATGCCGGGGTACTGGTTCGGCCCGCTGTTCGCCCTGGTCTACGCGGTGGGGACGCTCGCCTTCGTCCCCCGGCCGGCGCTGAACGCGGTGGCCGGTCTGCTGCTCGGCATCCAGCAGGGCGTGCTGCTGGCGGTGCTCGGCACCACCGTGGGCGCGGCCCTGGCCTTCGGGCTCGGCCGGGGCCTCGGCCGGGAGGCGCTGCGCCCGTACCTGCGCGGGAAGGTGCTCGGGGCGCTGGACCGGCGGTTCACCGAGCAGGGCTTCCGCAGCGTGCTGGTGCTGCGGCTGCTGCCCGGCATGCCGTTCCAGGCGGCCAACTACGGCGCCGCCTTCTCCGGGGTCCGCTTCCTGCCCTTCGTGCTGGCCACCGCGATCGGCGTGGTGCCGACCACCGCGGTGTACGTCACGGCGGCGGCCAGCGCGGGCCGGCCGGGCTCGGCGGCCTTCCTGCTGTCGGCGGGGGTGATCGCCCTGCTGGTGCTGGGCAGCGTGGTGGGCCTCTGGCGGACGGTCCGGACCCGCCGCCGGGCGACGGCCGGCTGAGCCTCGCCACGGGGCCGGGAGCAAAATCGCTCGCGCCCGCGCGCGGCCGGACGCCAGGATGGCGCGCATGACCGAACCGAACCCGCGGGTGGACCCGCCGATGACGGCCGACGAGGCCGCCACCCTGACCGCTTTCCTCGACTACCACCGCCGCACCCTCGCCCTCAAGTGCGAGGGTCTGACCGACGACCAGCTGCGGCTGCGCTCCGTCCCGCCGTCCAACCTCTCGCTGCTGGGCCTGGTCCGGCACATGGCCGAGGTGGAGCAGTACTGGTTCCAGTCCGTCCTGCTCGGCGGGGAGATCGCCGGGCACTTCTGGACCAAGGAGCACGAGGACGCCGACTTCGACGACGTCGACACCGCCGACGTCGCGGCCGACTTCGCCACCTGGCGCGCCGAGGTCGAGGCCGCCCGCCTCGCCGCCGGCCTGCCGCTGGACACCGTCGCCAAGAACCCGCGCCGGGGCGAGCCGGTGACGCTGCGCTGGATCCTCACCCACATGATCGAGGAGTACGCGCGACACAACGGCCACGCGGATCTTCTGCGCGAATTGATCGACGGTGCGACCGGCGAGTGACGCGACGGGTGAAATCGTTTCCTCATTGTTGACAGAAGGTCAATTAAGCCGTGACCGCGACCGATAAGGTCAACGCGCGCAACCGTACGGTGCCGCGCCGCGTCACTGGAAGTGCCCGGGTTCGCCCGGGTTTCCGGCGCGGCACGACTCGTACGGGGGTTGCGAGCGGGCACGGGACCGGTGAACAGTGCGATACTCGGACAGTTCCGACGAGTGGATGACGTGTCAAGAACGGCACGCGACCCCGGGGGACCAGGACGGGACGAGGCAGGGAGGCGCGGCATGGGAGCACTTCGCGACGAGCACCACAACGGGTGGCTGATGCCCTCGGGGAACTACCCGGCCGCGGTGTACGACGACGAGTGGGTGGATCAGGAGACGGTTCCGGCCGCCCCCGCGCCCACGAAGATCGTCTCCCTGCGGCCGACGGGCTTCGAGGCGGCCCGGACGGTCGGTGAGCACATCCGGGCGAGCATCCCGGTGGTCATGGACCTCACCGAGATGAACGAGGCCGAGGCCAAGCGCATGGTCGACTTCGCCTCCGGGCTGATCTTCGGCACCAGGGGCGGCATCGAGCGGATCGCCCGGAGGGTCTTCCTGCTCACCCCGGCCGACGTCGAGGTCATGGTGATCGACCGCCCGATGGACGAGACCGGCTTCTACAACCAGAGCTGAGGCCGGAGCCGGCCCGCCGCCGCCCGGCGGCGACCGAACGCGGCGGCCGGCGACGACAGCCGGACACGGCGGCACCCCGGACCGGGGACGGTACACCCACCGTCCCCGGTTTTTTGCTGCCCGCCCACCGAGACCCGACGCCTCACCTGAGAGCCCGGACAAAAGAATGAGACATCCACGTCTCATGTGAACTAGACTCGATGCATGGCCACCGATCGCGACACCGTCCTGGAAGCCGCCGTCGGCGTCCTCTCCCGCCGCCCGACCGCCCACCTGGACGAGATCGCGCGCGCCGCCGGCATCAGCCGCGCCACGCTGCACCGGCTCTTCCCGGGGCGCGACGCGCTGATCCGCGAGATCGGCCTGCTCGGGCTGCGCCGCTTCGCCTCCGCGCTGGACACCGCCGACGTCGAGCGGGGCGACGCCGAGGCCGCGCTGCGCCGCCTGGTGGACGCCTCCGTCCCGGACGCCATGCTCTGCGCCTTCCTGGCCGGTGAGAACCAGCTCTACGAACACGAGGACATCAACGACCTCTGGGAGGTCCAGATCGCCCGGCTGCACGCGCTCTTCCTGCGCGGCCAGCAGCAGGGCGTGTTCCGCATCGAACTGAGCGCCGCCTGGCTGAGCGAGGCCTTCTTCGACCTGGTGGCCGGCGTCGGCTGGTCCATCCAGGACGGCCGGCTCGCCCCGCGCGACGCCGCCTTCTCGCTCGCCGAGCTGTTCCTCGGCGGCGCGCTGCGCAGACCGGACACCCGCACCCCCGTCGGCGCCACCGCCGGCAGCACCGCCCACAGCACCGCCACCCCTGTCCACAGCACTTCCGACCACAGGCCGGACACCGATAAACCATGAACACCCTGACCGCCCGCCAGCGCTGGACCGGCCTCGCCGTCCTCGTCCTGGCCGTGACCGTGGTCGCCCTGGACGCGACCGTCCTCTCCCTCGCCATCCCGTCGATCAGCGAGACGCTGCGCCCCAGCGGCACCCAGCTGCTCTGGATCGGCGACTCCTACTCCTTCGTGCTGGCCGGCCTGCTGGTCAGCATGGGCGCCCTGAGCGACCGGATCGGCCGCAAGAAGCTGCTGCTGGCCGGGTCCGCCGCCTTCGGCGCCGCCTCGCTGCTGGCCGCCTACGCGCCGAGCGCCGGCTGGCTGATCCTGGCCCGCGCGCTGCTCGGCGTGGCCGGGGCGACGATCATGCCGTCCACGCTCTCGCTGATCCGCGGCCTCTTCCCGGACGACCGGGAGCGGGCCACCGCGATCGGCATCTGGGGCGCGGCCGCCACCGCCGGCGCCGCCCTCGGGCCGGTCGTCGGCGGGGTGCTGCTGGAGCACTTCTGGTGGGGTTCGGTGTTCCTGCTGAACATCCCGGTGCTGATCCTGCTGCTGGTGTCCGGCGCCTGGCTGCTGCCGGAGTCCAAGGACCCGAAGCCGGGCCGCTGGGACGTGCTGAGCGTGCTGCTGTCGATGGCCGGCGTGATCGGCACGGTGTACGCGATCAAGGAGGCCGCCGCGCACGGCGTGGACCGCTGGAACGTGCCGGTCGCCTTCGTCCTCGGCGCCACCGCGCTGTTCCTCTTCGTCCGCCGCCAGCTGCGGCTGGAGACCCCGCTGCTCGACGTCCGGCTGTTCCGCGACCGGCGGTTCACGGCGGCCGTCTCGGCCTCGCTGATCTCCCTGGTCGGGCTCTCCGGCGTGATCTTCGTGGTCTCGCAGTACCTCCAGCTGGTCCGCGGCTACCAGCCGCTCCAGGCGGGCCTGGCCGAGCTGCCGGCCTTCGCGGGTTCGGTGGCCGGCGGTCTGCTCACCGCCGCGATCGCCCGGCGCTTCGGCGCCCGCAAGGCGCTGACGGCCTGCCTGCTGGCGATGGGACTGGGCGTGGGCGCGCTCGGCTGGCTGTCGCAGGACACCACCTACCTGCTGCTGGCCGCCTCCTTCCTGCTGGTCGGGACGGCCGAGGGCGTGGTCTACACGCTCGGCGCCGACCTGGTGCTGACCGCCGCGCCCGCCGACAAGGCCGGGGCCGCCTCGGCGGTCTCGGAGACGGCGTACGAGCTGGGCACCGCGCTCGGCATCGCCCTGGTGGGCTCGGTGGTCGGCTCGATCTACGCGAACGGGCTGGCGGTACCGGCCGGGACGGACCCGGCGGCCGCCGCCCGGGCCGGCGAATCGCTGGGCTCGGCCGTCGAGACGGCGCAGGGCCTGTCGCCGGAGCTCGCCCGGCCGCTGCTGGCGAGCGCCCGGGAGTCCTTCGTCAACGGCATGAACAGTGCCGGGCTGCTGGCCGCCGCGCTGCTGGTCGGTGCGGCCGTGATGGCCTGGCGGCTGCTGCGCGGGCTGTCCGAGCCGAAGCCCGGGGCGGCGGCCGGTTCGCAGGGCGCGGTCGACGCACCGGCCGAGCAGCCGACGGTCACCGCGTAGCAGTGCCCGGGAACGGCCGTTTCCCCCGGGGGAACGGCCGTTCCCGTCTGCCGGAGCGGCCGTTCCCTAGGAGGCCCCGAAGGGCAGCTCCAGCTCCGCCCAGACCACCTTGCCGTCCCGGGTCAGCCGGCTGCCCCAGCGCTGGGCCAGCTCGCTGACCAGGAACATCCCGCGTCCGCCCTCGTCCTGCTCGGCGAACGGGCGCAGCTGGGGCGTCTGGCCGCCGGCGTCGGAGACTTCCACGGTGAGCACCCGGTCGCGGAACAGCCGCAGCCGGCGCGGGGCGTCGGCGTGCAGCAGGGCGTTCGTGACCAGCTCGCTGACCAGCAGCTCGGCGTAGTCGGTGACCGCCGACAGGCCCCAGGCCTCCAGGGTGGCGCGGGTGAAGCGGCGGGCCTTGCCGGGCACCCGGCCCCCGCCGGACAGCGGCAGGGTGGCGATCCGGTCGGCGGGCAGCGGCAGCACCCGGGCCATGATCATCGCGATGTCGTCCTCGGTGCCGTCGGTGACCAGCGCCGCGAGGACGGCGTCGCAGTTCTCCTCCAGGGTCCGGCCGGGGCCGGACAGGGTGTGGGCGAGCAGGTCGATGCCGGCGTCCAGGTCCTGGCCGCGCCGCTCGACCAGGCCGTCGGTGTAGAGCGCGACCATGCCGCCCTCGGGAATGTCGAACTCGATCGACTCGAAGGCCACCCCGCCGACGCCCAGCGGCACCCCGGGCGGCACGTCCACCCGGGCGGCGGTGCCGTCGGGGCCCACCCGGACCGGCGGCAGGTGCCCGGCCGAGGCGATCTGGACGGTGCGCTCCAGCGGGTCGTACACCGCGCAGACACAGGTGGCGAACTGGCCCTCGCCGATCCCCGTGGCGGTCTCGTCCAGCCGGGTGAGGACCTGCTCGGGCGGCATGTCGAGGGTGGCGAGGGTCCGGGCGACGGTGCGCAGCTGACCCATCGTGGCGGCGGCCCGGATGCCGTGGCCCATCACGTCGCCGACCACCAGGGCGACCCGCCCGCAGGACAGCGGCACCACGTCGAACCAGTCGCCGCCGACCTCGCTGACCACGCTGCTGGGCAGGTAGCGGTAGGCGATCTCCAGGCCGAGGGTGCGGTGCACCTCCTGCGGCAGCAGGCTGCGCTGGAGGGTGAGCGCGGTCTCCCGCTCGCGGCGGTAGAGCCGGGCGTTGTCGAGCGCCAGCGCGGTGCGGGCGACCAGTTCCTCGGCGAGGGCGACGTCGGCGGCGGTGAACGGCTCGGGGTTGCGCATCCGGATGAACTCGGAGCCGCCGAGCACCATGCCCCGGGCGGTGATCGGCACCATCAGGTACGAGTGGATGCCCGCCGCTATGCCGGGGGCCACCCGGTCCTCGCTGGCCACCAGGCCGCGCAGCGCCTCCTCGTCCACGTGCGAGCGCAGCAGCGGCTTCCCGCTGCGCAGGCACTGGACGTAGCTGCGGTCCGGGGAGTACTCGGAGGTCTCGCCGACCACGTCCACGGCGTGCGCGAGGCCGCTCTCGTAGGACTCCCCGACGGCGACGGCGCGCAGCGTGATGTTCCGGTCGGAGGGGATCACGGTGGGCTCGGAGCCGCGCAGCACCGGCTCCAGCAGGTCGACGGTGGCGAAGTCGGCGAACCGGGGGACGACCGCCTCGATCAGCTCCTCGGCGGTGCGCTGGAGGTCGAGGGTGGTGCCGATCCGGGCGGTCGCCTCGGCGATGGTGGCGAGCCGTTCCTGGGCGCGGGCGGCGCGGGCCTCGGCCTGGAACCGCTCGGTGACGTCGATGATCGAGGAGCAGACCCCGAAGATCCGGCCGGTGGAGTCCTCCAGCCGGAAGTAGGAGGCGGACCAGGCGTGGTCCCGCTTGGGGTCGCCGGGGACCCTTCCGTGCGAGCGGGCGTCCACCACGGGTTTGCCGGTCCTCAGCACCTGACGCATGATCTGCTCGATCTCGGCGCTGTTGATGCCGGGCAGCACGGCGGATATCCGGCGGCCGAGGTGGGCGGCGACCGGCACCCCGTTCATCCGGGCCAGCGCCTCGTTGATCCGGATGTAGCGCAGTTCGGTGTCGTAGACGGCCATGCCGATCGGCGAGCGGTCGAAGACGCCGTCCAGCACCGCGAGGTCGGCCTCGACGGCGTGCAGGGCGCGGGTGTCGGAGGCGGTGGCGAGCAGCAGCAGGGTGCCGCCCGGGCCGGCGATCGGGTAGGTGCGGAACTCCAGGTCGACCTTGTGGCCGTCGCGGTGGCGCACCGGGAAGACGCCGGACCAGCCGCTGCCACCCATGATCCGCTGGAAGAGGCCGAGCACCTCGGAGCGGTCGGACTCGTCGGTGAGCAGTTGGGCGGCGTAGCTGCCGACGGCCTCCTCGGAGGAGTAGCCGAGCAGGGCCTCGGCGTCCTCGCTCCAGTGCAGGATCAGTCCGTCGTCCTGGAGCAGCACCGTGGCGAGCGGGACGAGCCGATGGCCTTCGGGGTACGTGCCGTCGGAACGTCCGGGGTTGCCGCCCGGTGCCGGGTCGGCGTCGGTCGCGTCCCACTCGTGTCCGTGCATGATCAGGCAGCACCCCGGTTCGGCTCGTGCCCGGCCGGGGGCCTCGCGGTCCGTGCCGGCCGGGATTCTTCTCCAGACTGCACGGACATCGGCCGCCCGGCGACCCCTTGGTCAGGGGGCGTCCGGCCGCTCCGGTTGTACGGGCGTCATGGGCGTACCGGCCGCAGCGTACTCTCCAGAACGCCCGCCCACTGCCGGATCACTCCGGAACGTCGGTGGCTGTCGTCGGTGAGCAGGTTGGCGAGGCCCAGTCCGCGGGCGAGGTCCAGTGTGGCCTGCACGGATTCGCGCACGCCGGGGCGGCTCTCGTCGGCGTCCAGGAACTCCACGGCGGCCCGGTGGGCCTCCCGGCCGACGCGGCCCTCCAGGGCGATGATCCGCTCACGCAGCACCTCCTCGGTGGCGGCGGCGGTCCACAGGTGCAGGGCGGCGCGGAACAGCGGGCCGGTGTAGAGGCGCACGATCATGTCGACCACGGCCCCGGTGCGGTCCGGCCCGGCGGCCGGCAGGTCGTCCGCGTGGGCGCGGACGGCTGCCAGCCGCTCGGCGGTGACGTGCTCGACGGCCGCGGTGAAGAGGTCCTCGCGGGTCGGGAAGTGGTGCTGGGCCGCGCCCCGGGAGACCCCGGCCCGCTCGGCGACGACGGTGACGGTCGAGCCGTGCCAGCCGAGCTCGGCCAGGCATTCCACGGCCGCCGCGAGCAGCCGGGCCCGGGTGGCTCGGCTGCGGTCCTGCTGCGGGGCGCGGGCGGCGGGGTGGCTGGTCATGGCGGCGGGCGGTTCCTGTTCCGATCGGGGCGCGGCGGGTCCCGGTCGGGGCGCGGCAGGAAGATCCTCACAGACGGGCGCCGGTCTTCGGCCGCCGGGGCGGCCCGGTCCGGTCAGCGGACGCCGGCGCGCCCGGCCTCGCGGGCGCGCAGTTCGCGGCGGAGGATCTTGCCGGCCGCGGACTTGGGGACGGCGTCCACGAACTCCACCGCGCGGACCTTCTTGTACGGGGCGACCTGCCCGGCGACGTACCCGGTGACCTCCTCCTCGGTCAGGGCGCTGCCCGGGGCGCGGACCACGAAGGCCTTGGGGCACTCGGTGCCCTCGGCGTCCGGGACCCCGATCACGGCGGCGTCGGTGATCTGCGGGTGGCCGAGCAGGACGGCCTCCAGCTCGGCGGGGGCGACCTGGTAGCCCTTGTACTTGATCAGTTCCTTGACCCGGTCGACGATGTGCAGGTAGCCGCGCTCGTCCACGAAGCCGACGTCGCCGGTGTGCAGCCAGCCGTCGGCGTCGACCACCGCGGCGGTCTCGGAGGGGCGGCCCAGGTAGCCCTTCATCACCTGCGGGCCGCGGATCAGCAGCTCGCCGCGCTCGCCGGGGCCGAGGTCGCCGTCGGAGCCGTCCAGGGCGGCGATCCGCAGCTCGGTGGAGGGGACCATCCGGCCGACCGAGCCGGGCGAGGGGTCGCCCTCGCGCGGGGAGACGACGTGGGTGACCGGGGAGAGCTCGGTCATGCCGTAGCCCTGGAGCAGGTGCGGCAGGCCCAGGCGCCGGGCGCAGGCGTCGGCGAGTTCATGGTCCAGCGGGGCGGCGGCGCACAGCAGGTACTCGACGGAGGAGAGGTCGTACTGGTCCACGATCGGGTGCCGGGCCAGTGCGAGGGCGATCGGCGGGGCGACCACCAGGGCCTGCACCCGGTGGTCCTGGACGGTGCGGCAGAACTGCTCCAGGTCGAAGCGGGGCAGCACGACCACGGTGGCGCCGCAGCGCAGCGGCTGGTTGAGCAGCGCGGCCAGCCCGTAGATGTGGAAGAAGGGCAGGACGGCGAGCACCCGTTCGCCCTCGGCGGGGCGGTAGAGGGCGTCGCACTGGGCGAGGTTGGTGGCGATCGAGCGGTGGGTGAGCATCACGCCCTTGGGCAGGCCGGTGGTGCCGCTGGAGTACGGCAGCACGGCGATGTCCTCGCCCGGGTCGATGGCGACCTCGGGGGCGGGGCCGGTGGCGGCCAGCAGGTCGGCGAGCGAGCGGTGGCCCTCGGCGCCGTCCAGGACGACGGTCCCGGCCAGCGGGTGGCCCTGTTCGGCGAGGAGTTCGGCGGTCGCACGGGCGGTCGACAGGAAGGCGGAGACGGTGACCAGCCAGCGGGCGCCACTGTCGCGCAGCTGGCCGGCCAGGTCGGCGGGCTTGGCGAAGGAGGAGACCGTGGTGACGGTGGCGCCGGCCCTGGTCGCGCCGTAGAAGGCCATCGGGTAGGCGGTCGAGTTGGGGCTGAAGAGGGCGACGACGTCACCGCGGCGCACGCCTGTCTCGGCCAGCCCGGCGGCCACCCGCTCGACGGCGGCGGCGAGTTGGGCGTAGCTGGTGCTCTCGCCGGTGACGCCGTCGATCAGGGCCGGGCGGTCGCCGTACCTGTGCGCGGCGCCGAGTACCGCCTCGTGGATCGGCTGGTCGACCGCGGAGACGTCGGGGAACTCGCTGCGGAACACCAAGGTGAGCCTCCAGTAAGGAAGTTGACGTAGCAACAAAACCGGCGAGCAGTTCCGTGCGGGGCGCGTTCAGGAGCATACGGACAGTCGGGGGTCCGGCTCGGCCATTGTGGGGAACCCGTGACCGTCCGTGCGTGGCGCGGTTGCTCCCGGGGGGCGCCCGACGGGGCGGTGTGCACCACGGGGTCGAATGGACCGTCCGGGTGAGCACCGCCGCCCGCCGCGCCGCTCACCCGGGATCCGGCTCCCCGCGCTCGCGCCCGACGCCCCGGCGACCGTCCTCGGACCGACCGCCGCGCACCGGGGACACCACCGGCGCGCTCGCACACCTGGGCGAGGTCTCGTGCATCAGTACGACTTCGGCAGCCCGAGGGTGTGCTGGGCCACGTAGTTGAGCACCATCTCGCGGCTGACCGGGGCGACCCGGCCGACCCGGGTGGCGGCCAGCAGCGCGCCCAGCCCGTACTCCTGGGTCAGGCCGTTGCCGCCGAGGGTCTGCACCGCCTGGTCGACGGTACGGGCGGCGGCCTCGCCGGCGGCGTACTTGGCCATGTTGGCGGCCTCTCCGGCGGCGAGGTCCTCCCCCGCGTCGTAGAGCAGCCCGGCCTTCTGGGTCATCAGGCGGGCCAGCTCGATCTCCACCGCGCACTGGGCGAGCGGATGGGCCAGGCCCTGGTGGGCGCCGATCGGGGTGGACCAGACCGTACGGGTCTTCGCGTACTCGACCGCCTTGCCGAGGGCCTGGCGGGCGAGGCCGAGCGAAAAGGCCGCGGTGAGGACGCGCTCGGGGTTGAGGCCGGCGAACAGCTGGAGCAGGCCCGCGTTCTCGTCGCCGACCAGGGCGTCGGCGGGCAGCCGGACGTCGTCCAGGAAGACCTGGAACTGCTTCTCCGGGGCGACGAGCTCCATCGGGATCGCCCGGAACTCGAAGCCGGGGGTCTCGCGCGGGACGACGAACAGGCAGGGCTTCAGCTTGCCGGTGCGGCCCCCACCGGTGTCCACAGTCTCGGTGCGGGCCACGAACAGCACCGCGTCACAGTGGTCGATGCCGGAGACGAACACCTTGCGGCCGGTCAGCAGCCAGTCCTCGCCGTCCCGGCGGGCCACCGTGGAGATCCGGTGGGAGTTCGAACCGGCGTCCGGTTCGGTGATGCCGAAGGCCATCCGGCGGCTGCCGTCGGCCAGGCCCGGCAGCCAGCGGCGCTTCTGCTCCTCGGTGCCGTAGCGGGCTATCACCGTGCCGCAGATCGCCGGGGAGACGATGAGCAGCAGCAGCGGGCACCCGGCGGTGCCGAGCTCCTCCAGGACGATGGCGAGGTCGGTGATGCCGCCGCCCCCGCCGCCGTACTCGACGGGCAGGTTGACGCCGAGGTAGCCGGCCTTGCCGGCGTCCGCCCACAGCTCGTCGGCGGGTTCGCCGGCCCGGGCCTTGGCGAGGTAGTAGGCGGAGCCGTAGCGGCGGCCGAGGTCGCCGACGGCCCGGCGCAGGGCCTGGCGTTCGGGGGTCTCCAGGAGCTGACTGCCGATGGTGGACATGCGGGTCCTTCCTCAGGCTTCGATGGGCTGGACGACGGCCAGCAGGGTGCCGGTTTCGACCTGCCGGCCGGGGGTGGCGCGCAGTTCGACGAGGGTGCCGTCGGCCGGGGCGGCGACGCGGTGCTCCATCTTCATCGCCTCCAGCACCAGCAGCGGCTGGCCGGCGGTGACGGTGTCCCCGACGGCGGCGAGGACCCGGACGACGGTGCCGGGCATCGGGGCGAGCAGCGCGCCGGGCTCGGTGCGGACGGTGGGGGCGGGGAAGCGCGGCAGGGCGGTGAGTACGGTGCCGCCGGCCGGGGTGTCGACGTGCACCCGGTCGCCGTAGCGGGCGACGCGGTAGGTGCGTCGCAGCCCGTCCTCGGACAGCACCACCCGGTCCGGCGCGGCCTCGACGAGTTCGACGTCCGGGTGGTCCTCGGCCAGCAGACCGGCGCGGGTCAGCCGGTAGCGGACGGCCGTCTCGGTGCCGTCCTCGGCCCGGTAGCGCTTGAGCTGCGGCTGCGAGGGCAGGTTGCGCCAGCCGGAGGGCAGCGCGCCGCGGCGGCCGGCGGCGTCGGCGAGGGCGGCGGCCAGCGCGGCGCGGTCGGCGCCCTTGCTGTCCGGGGCGGTGAGTTCGGCCGCGTGCTCGGCCAGGAAGCCGGTGTGCAGCTCCGCGGCCAGGAAGGCCGGGTGGCGCAGGGCGCGCACCAGCAGGTCCCGGTTGGTGGCCGGGCCGTGGATGCGGGCGCGGGCGAGCGCGTCGGCGAGCCGGCGGGCGGCGGCCGCGCGGGTGGGCGCCCAGGCGATCACCTTGGCGAGCATCGCGTCGTAGTGCGGGGTGATCCCGCTGCCGGCCTCCACTCCGGAGTCCAGCCGCAGTCCGGTGCCTCGTCCGGTGGCCGTGCCCGTTCCTGTGCCCGTTCCTGTGCCTGCTCCTGTGCCTGCTCCGGCTCCGGTGAACTCCTGGTACGGGAGCGCGAGTTCGAGCCGGTGCAGGGTCCCGGTCGCGGGCTGCCAGTCCTTGGCCGGGTCCTCCGCGTAGAGCCGCGCCTCGATCGCGTGGCCGCCGGGGGCCGGGGGCTCGGGCGCCAGCGCGTCCCCCTCGGCTACGGCGAGCTGCAGCGCCACCAGGTCCAGCCCGGTGACGGCCTCGGTGACCGGGTGTTCGACCTGCAGGCGGGTGTTCATCTCCAGGAAGAAGAACCGGCCGTCCCCGGTGAGCAGGAACTCCGCGGTGCCGGCGCCCGTGTAGCCGATCGCCCTGGCCGCGTCGCGGGCCGCCGCGTGCAGGCCGGCGCGCACCTCCGCGGGCAGGCCGGGGGCCGGGGACTCCTCGATCACCTTCTGGTGCCGCCGCTGCAGCGAGCAGTCGCGGTCGCCGACCGCCCAGACGGTGCCGTGGGCGTCGGCCAGCAGCTGGACCTCGACGTGCCGTCCGGCGGGCAGGTAGCGCTCGCAGAACACCTCGTCCGAGCCGAAGGCCTTGGCCGCCTCGGCGCGGGCGGCCGCCAGTTCGCCGGGGAGGTCCGCCAGGCTCCGGACGACCCGCATGCCGCGACCGCCACCGCCCGCCGCGGCCTTGACCAGCAGGGGCAGGTCGGCCTCGGTGGGCTCGGTCAGCGCGCCGAGCACCGGCACCCCGGCCGCGGCCATCAGCTCCTTGGCGGCGGTCTTGGAGCCCATCGCGGCGATCGCGGCCGGCGGCGGGCCGATCCAGAGCAGTCCCGCGTCCAGCACGGCCCGCGCGAAGTCCGCGCTCTCGGACAGGAATCCGTAGCCGGGGTGGACGGCGTCGGCCCCGGCGGCGAGCGCGGCCCGGACGATCAGGTCGGCCCGCAGGTAGGTGTCGGCGGGCGCGGCGCCGGGCAGCCGGACGGCCGCGTCGGCCTCGCGCACGTGCGGGGCGCCGGCGTCCGGGTCGGAGTGGACGGCGGTGGTCGCGATGCCGAGCTCCCGGCAGGTGCGGAAGACCCGGCGGGCGATCTCACCCCGGTTGGCGACCAGCAGATTGGTGATCATCGTCTCGGGGGTCCTTTACAGTCGGAAGACGCCGTAGCCGCGCGCGCCCTCGACCGGCGCGTTGTGGATCGCGGACAGGCACAGGCCGAGCACCGTCCGGGTGTCGCGCGGGTCGATCACGCCGTCGTCGTAGAGCCGGCCGGAGAGGAACACCGGCAGCGACTCGGCCTCGATCTGCTGCTCGACCATCGCCCGGATCGCCGCGTCCGCGTCCTCGTCGTAGGGCTGTCCCTTCGCCGCGGCGGACTGCCGGGCGACGATCGACAGCACTCCGGCGAGCTGCTGCGGGCCCATCACCGCGGACTTGGCGCTCGGCCAGGCGAACAGGAACCGCGGCTCGAAGGCCCGCCCGCACATGCCGTAGTGGCCGGCCCCGTACGAGGCGCCCATCAGGACCGACAGGTGCGGGACCTTCGAGTTGGCGACCGCGTTGATCATCATCGCGCCGTGCTTGATGATGCCGCCCTGCTCGTAGTCCCTGCCGACCATGTAGCCGGTGGTGTTGTGCAGGAAGAGCAGCGGGGTGTCCCGCTGGTTGGCCAGCTGGATGAACTGGGCGGCCTTCTGGGACTCCTGGCTGAACAGCACGCCCTGGGCGTTGGCCAGGACGCCGACCGGGTAGCCGTGGAGGCGGGCCCAGCCGGTGGCCAGGCTGGTGCCGTAGAGCGGCTTGAACTCGTCGAAGTCGGAGCCGTCGACGATCCGGGCGATCACCTCGCGCGGGTCGAAGGGCACCTTGAGGTCGCCGGGGACGATCCCGAGCAGCTCCTCCTCGTCGTACGCGGGCGGTTCGGCGAGCCGGTCCGGGCCGGGGCCGGGCTTGCGGTGGTCGAGCCGGGCGACGATCCGGCGGGCGATCCGCAGCGCGTCCGCCTCGTCCACCGCGAAGTGGTCGGCCAGGCCGGAGACGCGGGCGTGCATCTCGGCGCCGCCCAGCGACTCGTCGTCGGCCTCCTCGCCGGTGGCCATCCTCACCAGCGGCGGGCCGCCGAGGAACACCTTGGCGCGCTCCTTGACCAGCACGGTGTGGTCGGACATGCCCGGCACGTAGGCGCCACCGGCCGTCGAGTTGCCGAACACCACGGCCACGGTGGGGATTCCGGCGGCGGACAGCCGGGTGAGGTCGCGGAAGAGGGCGCCGCCGGGGATGAAGATCTCCTTCTGGCTGGGCAGGTCGGCGCCGCCCGACTCGACCAGGTTGACCAGCGGGAGGCGGTTGTTCAGCGCGATCTCGTTGGCCCGCAGGGCCTTGCACAGGGTCCAGGGGTTGCTGGCGCCGCCGCGCACCGTCGGGTCGTTGGCGGTGATCACGCACTCCACGCCCTCGATCGTGCCGATCCCGGTGACCAGGGCCGCGCCCACCGGGTAGTCGCTGCCCCACGCGGCCAGCGGGGACAGCTCCAGGAACGGGGAGTCCGGGTCGACCAGCAGCTCGATCCGCTCGCGGGCCGGCAGCTTGCCGCGCTTGCGGTGGCGCTCCATGTACCTGGGGCCGCCGCCCTCCAGCGCCTTGGCGTGCTCGGCGTCGAGTTCGGCGAGCTTGGCGACCATCGCGGCGCGGTGCTCGGCGTGATCGGGCCCGGCCGGGTCGACACGGGTGGTCAGGACGGTCACAGCGGGGCCTCCGGGCTGTCCAGGAGCAGGGTCGGGATGTCGAGGTGGCGCGAGCGCAGCCACTCCCCGAGGGCCTTGGCCTGCGGGTCGAAGCGGTGCCGGGCGGCGACGCCCTCGCCGAGCAGACCGGTGAGGGTGAAGTTGACCGCGCGCAGGTTCGGCAGAACGTGCCGGGTGACTTCCAACTCCTCGGTTTCCGGCAGGAGTTCGCGCAGCCGCTCGACGGTCAGGGCGTGCGCCAGCCAGCGCCAGCCGTCCGCGGAGCGGGCCCAGACGCCGAGGTTGGCGTCCCCGCCCTTGTCGCCGCTGCGGGCGCCGGCCACCAGGCCGAGCGGGGCCCGCCGGGTGGGGCCGGCCGGCAGCGGTTCGGGCAGCTCGGCCTCCACCGGGCGGGCCTGGTGGGGCTGTTGGGCCCCGGTGGTGACGGGCGCCGGCGGTACGGCGATCCGGCGGCCGTCCGGCAGCACGGCGGTGTGCTCGACGGCCTTCGCGTCGATGTGCGCGGCACTGAACACGCCGTACGGCGCGCCCGGTCCGGGCGGGGCGGTGAGGTGGAAGCCCGGGTACCCGGCGAGACCCAACTCGACGGCCGCCTTGCCGAGTTCGCGTCCGACCTTGGCCGGGTCCGGGTCGCGGGCGGCCAGCCGCAGCAGGGCGGAGGCGCCCTCCTCGGTCGGGGCGTCCGGGTGGTCGGTGCGGGCCAGGGTCCAGCGCAGCTCGGCGGGCCGGGCGTCGGGCGGCAGGGCGTCGGCGAACTGCCGCCGCGCCAGGTCGGCCTTGGCCTCGATGTCCAGGCCGGTGAGGACGAACACCACCTCGTTGAGGTGGCCGCCGAGCCGGTTGAGGCCCGCCTTCAGGGTGGGCGGCGGGGCCTCGCCGCGCACGCCGTCGATCCGGACCCGGTCCGGGCCCTCCCCGGTGAGCCGCACGGTGTCCAGCCGGGCCGTGACGTCCGGGCCGAGGTAGTGCGGTCCGCCGGTCTCGTACAGGAGTTGGGCGGTGACGGTGCCGGTGGTGACGGCGCCGCCGGTGCCCGGATGCTTGGTGATCACACTGGAGCCGTCGGCGCGCAGTTCGGCGAGCGGGAAGCCGGGCCGGGTGACGTCGTGCTCCCGGAAGAAGGCGTAGTTGCCGCCGGTCGCCTGGGCGCCGCACTCCAGGACGTGCCCGGCCACCACGGCGCCGGCCAGGGCGTCCAGGTCCTCCGGGGTCCAGCCGAAGTGGGCGATCCCGGGGCCGACGACCAGTGCCGCGTCCGTCACCCGGCCGGTCACCACCACGTCGGCGCCGGCGGCCAGGCAGGCGGCGATGCCGAACCCGCCGAGGTAGGCGTTTGCGGCCAACAGGCCGCCCGGCAGGCCGAGTTCGGCCCGGCGCGGAAGCAGGTCGTCGCCCTCGACATGGCCGACGGCCGTCTCGACCCCGAGCCGCCCCGCCAGCGCCCGCAGCTCCTCCGCGAGCCGGGCCGGGTTGAGGCCGCCCGCGTTGACCACGATCTTCACGCCGCGTTCGCGGGCCAGGCCGAGGCACTCCTCCATCTGGCGCAGGAAGGTCCGGGCGTAGCCGAGCGACGGGTCCTTCAGCCGGTCCCGGGCGAGGATCAGCATCGTCAGCTCGGCCAGGTAGTCCCCGGTGAGCACGTCCAGCGGCCCGCCGGTGAGCATCTCCCGCATCGCCGCGAAGCGGTCCCCGTAGAACCCCGAGGCGTTGCCGATCCGCAGTACCGTGCCGTCGCGCACCAAGGCGCCTCCCCTGCCGGTGAGTTGGGCGCGCCCTTGGTCGGGCGCCACCGGGCAGCAGCGTGGCACCGTCGACAGAAAAAAGCAATCATGCTTGCTTGTTTCCTTGCACCTGCGCTGCTCGCCGCCCTCCGCCGTCGCCGGCCGTGACCGGCCGGGCGCTTCCCCGGGGGCGGCCGGTCAGGCGTAGCGGGCGGCGGCGCGGCGGGTGGCCTCGGCGAGGCGGGCGCGGAGTTCGGGCGGCTGGAGGACCTCGGCCTCCGGGCCGAGGCGGAGGAGTTCGAAGTAACCGATCTCCCAGGTCTCGACCGGCAGGGTCACGGTGACCCAGCCGTCGGCGTCCGGCGGGCCCGCGGTGGCGAGGGCGTCGGCGGCGGCGGTCGGTTCCAACAGGACGGCGAGGTTCTCCACGGCGAGCGGGCTCAGGCGCACCAGCGCCCGCTCGCGCAGCATGGCGCGGGTGAACTCCCGTGCCGCCGCGGCCCAGTGCTCGGCGAGGTCGAACTCCGGGTCGCGTTCGAACCGCTCCTCGCCGGCCTCGGCGGTCTCGAAGCGGTCCACGCGGTACGAGCCGAACCGGCCGGAGGGCCCGCGTGCCACGGCGTACCACTGCCCGGCCTTCAGGACCAGGCCGTACGGCTCCAGCCGCCGGTCCCGGGTGCCGCCGCGCGCCGCGTAGCGGGCGTGGAGCACACGGTCCTCCCACACCGCGCGCGACACCTCGGCGAGCAGCGCGGGCGTCCCGGCCTCGCGGAACCAGGCCGGTGCGTCGAGGTGGAACCGCTGGACGGCGGCCGCGGGGGCGTCGCCGAGCGCGGCGGCGACCTTCAGCCGGGCGGCCAGGGCCCGCCCGGCCAGGCCCATGTCGCGCAGCGGGCCCGGGAGGCCGGCCAGGTGCAGGACTTCCGCCTCCGCGCGTTCGAGGCCGGTGAGGCGGGTGCGGTAGCCGTCGATCAGTCGGTAGCCGCCGCCCCGGCCGCGTTCGGCGTACACCGGCACCCCGGCCTCGACCAGGGCGGCGACGTCCCGCTGCACGGTGCGCTCGGAGACCTCCAGCTCGACCGCGAGTTCCGCGGCGGTCATCTCCCGCCGGGACTGGAGGAGCAGCAGCAGCGCGATGGCCCGGCTCGCCCGCACGTCGCCCCTTCCGCTCGTCCGTCGTCGGGCGCCCGGTGGTCCCACGGCGGCGCCGGCACCATTCTCGCCGGGCGCGGGTCCGGTGCGGGCGGGTCCTCTGCGGACGGGGTCACGCCTCGTCCGCCTTCCCGCCGGGCACGCCGGCCTCGCCGAGCCTGGCGGGGTCGGGGGCGAACGCGGCCATCCACTGCGGGTGCAGCCGGTAGTAGACCACGTCGTTGTCCCAGTCGAAGGCGTCGGCGCCGTAGAAGTCCTGGAAGTACGCGAGCAGGTCCGGCCAGTCGGCGGCCGGCTCGCCGTCGTGGGGGTTGAGGACCTCCACGGTGCCGTGGGTGAACACGCCCAGGTCCTCCCCGCGCAGGTGGGCGGCGCTGGCGGCGGGCCGGGCGGCGAGGTGCCGCGCCTTGGCGGCGCCCCGGGCGGTGCCGAAGTGCCACGTGCCGTGCAGGAAGTGCCCGTCCACGCCGCTGATCCGGGGCTCGCCCTTCGCCGTCACGGTGGACAGCGCGAGCGTGCACATGCCGGTGAGCACGCCGGTGAGCTGCCCGGCGGTGAGGGTGCGCTCGCTGCTGATGATCGACCGCAGGTGCGCCGTGGAGCGGGAGAGCGAGGTGTCGAGGAGGGCCTGGAGCCGGCGCAGCTCGTCGGGTGTTTCGCGCATGGGGGTCCTTCTTCCGTGCGTCTTTCCGTGGGTCTTCGTGTGTCGTCCCGGCCGGCGCCGTCACGGCGCCGGCCGGTGACCCCACTGTCTCCGCAGAACCCGACATCCTCTGTCGTATTTCCCCCGCGACTTCTCCGGGCGCGGCGGATCACCCCGGCAACACCCTCGCCGCCTGCCGCGCAGTTGCCGGTTTCCGCGCCCGTGACCAGCGAACCGGCAACTACCGGAACCCCAGGATCCGTGTGCCGCCGAACCATTGACCCGGAGTCAGCGCCTCCGGAAAGATTCGCGACCATGACTACGCGCGTAAACCTTCTGTCGCGGTGGCTGGTCGCCCCGCTGCGGTGGGCGGCTCTGCTGTCGGTGCTGGTGTCGGTCGGCGTGTTCTTCGCCGGGGCCGGAGCCGCTCAGGCGGCACCCGCCTGCGGGGTGCTCTCCACCGGCGCGGCGCCGCAGGCGACCGCCGCCGTCCGTTCCGCCTGCGGGCTGATAGGCACCCCGTACTCGTGGGGCGGCGGCCACGGCTCGCAGCCCGGTCCGACGTACGGCCTCTGCGACCCCGCCAACGGCGCCCCCAACGACTGCAACGTCCGCGGCCTGGACTGCTCCGGTATGGTCCGCTACGCCTACGACCTGGCGGTCGGCGCGGACGTCATCAACGGCACCACCCGGACCCAGTGGCCGACCTCCCGGGCGGTCGCCCGCTACTACCGGGCGGACGGGACCGCACCGCTGCTCCCCGGCGACCTGGTGTACTTCGGCAACACCGCCTCCACCATCCACCACGTCGCGATGTACCTCGGGCAGGGCTGGATCGTCGAGGCCCCCTACTCCGGCGGCTACGTCCAGGTGGCGGCGCTCTCCTCGCACGGCGACTACTACGGCGCGATCCGGCTGTACGGCCCCGGCAGCACCTCGCCGACGACGCCGCCCACCACCCCGCCTCCGTCGAACAGCGGCCAGTACTGGGTGGACACCAACGCCAACGCGCCGGTGTTCGGTTCCCCGACCTCCACCACGAGCACGGGAACGCTGTACCGGGGCACGAACTACGTCTACTGCAAGGCGTGGGGCCGCGAGGTCTCCAGCGGCGCCGGCTACAACCACTGGTGGCTGAAGACCGACCCGGACAGCGGCCCCGGCGGCCAGTGGGTGTCCGCCTACTACCTGTCCCGGTGGGGCAACGACGTGGCCAAGGACAACAACGGCACCACCGTCCCCGACTGCCCGGGTGGCGGCACCCCGCCCGCCACCGGCAAGTACTGGGTGGACACCAACGCCACCGCGAACGTCTACGCCTCGCCGACCTCCACCAACGCCACCGGGACGCTGTACCAGGGGACCAACTACGTCTACTGCAAGGCCTGGGGCCGTGAGGTCTCCAGCGGCGCCGGCTACAACCACTGGTGGCTGAAGACCGACCCGGACAGCGGCCCCGGCGGCCAGTGGGTGTCCGCCTACTACCTGTCC
>NZ_JBSHBN010000028.1:0-36617 GCF_053612025.1 Kitasatospora sp. NPDC054768 | reverse complement strand
CCGATGGGGCAACGACGTGGCCAAGGACAACAACGGCACCACCATCCCCGACTGCTAGGACCTGGGCAGGACCCGTTCAGGACCCGTTCCGGCCGTGCCGGCCGCAGCCCCTCCCCCGGGGGCCGCGGCCGGCACGGCCGCTCTACCCGACGAGATTCGCAGCCGCCCGGACCGATCAGGATTCGAGAAGCGCCCGGCCGGGGTGCGCGCCTAGCGTTGCGGTCATGAGCGACATCACCATTCACTGGACCTTCCTCCCCCACACCGACCCCGAGGCCTCCCTCGCCTTCTACCGCGATCTGCTGGGCTTCGAGGTGCGCAGCGACGTCGGCGGCGGCCCGATGCGCTGGATCACCGTCGGCCCCGCCGGCCAGCCCGACGTCTCCCTGGTGCTGGAGCCGGCGTCCGCCGACCCGGGCCGCACCGAGGAGGAGCAGCGGACCATCACCGAGATGATGGCCAAGGGCACCTACGCCCGGGTCGTCCTGGGCACCCGCGACCTGGACGGCGTCTACGACCGGCTGAAGTCGGGCGGCGCCGAGCTGGTCCAGGAGCCGACCAAGCAGCCGTACGGCGTCCGCGACTGCGCGTTCCGCGACCCGGCGGGCAACATGGTCCGCTTCAACGAACTGGGCTGAGCCGGGCCCACGGGCACCGGGGCCGCCCCGCCCCTCGTCGACCGCACCCGAAACCCGTTCGATCCCGGCCGGATCGATGGTTGGATCGAACGGTTCGAGCACACCGACGGCGGCCGCTGGGCGGGCCCGCCCAGCAGGCCCCTCCACAGACCGCCGAGAGCCAGGGAGCGAAGAGAACGATGCCCAAGCGGACGGATGCGCAGCCGCACCTCGCCGACAGCCATGACCTGATCCGCGTGCACGGCGCACGGGAGAACAACCTCAAGGACGTCAGCGTCGACATCCCCAAGCGCCGTCTGACGGTGTTCACCGGGGTGTCCGGCTCCGGCAAGAGCTCGCTGGTCTTCGACACCGTCGCCGCCGAGTCCCAGCGGCTGATCAACGAGACGTACAGCGCCTTCGTCCAGGGCTTCATGCCCACCCTGGCCCGCCCCGAGGTGGACGTCCTCGAAGGCCTGACCACCGCGATCATCGTCGACCAGCAGCGGATGGGCGCCGACCCGCGCTCCACCGTCGGCACCGCCACCGACGCCAACGCGATGCTGCGCATCCTCTTCAGCCGCCTCGGCACCCCGCACATCGGCTCCCCCAAGGCCTTCTCCTTCAACGTGCCCTCGATCAGCGGCGCCGGCGCCGTCACCGTCGAGCGCGCCGGCAAGACCGTCAAGGAGCAGCGCAGTTTCAGCATCACCGGCGGCATGTGCCCGCGCTGCGAGGGCCGCGGCACCGTCTCGGACATCGACCTCACCCAGCTGTACGACGACGGCAAGTCGATCTCCGGGGGCGCGTTCACCATCCCCGGCTGGAAGACCGACAGCTGGTGGACGGTCGGCGTCTACGCCAACTCGGGCTTCCTCGACCCGGACAAGCCGATCCGCGAGTTCACCGAGCAGGAGATGCGGGACTTCCTGTACCGGGAGCCGACCAAGGTCAAGGTCAACGGCGTCAACCTCACCTACGAGGGTCTGATCCCCAAGATCCAGAAGTCGATGCTGTCCAAGGACAAGGACGCGCTGCAGCCGCACATCCGGGCCTTCGTGGAGCGGGCCGTCACCTTCACCGCCTGCCCGGACTGCGAGGGCACCCGGCTCAGCGCGGCCGCCCGCTCCTCCCGGATCGCCGGGATCAGCATCGCCGACGCCTGCGCGATGCAGATCAGCGACCTCGCCGCCTGGGTCCGCGACCTCGACGAGCCCTCGGTGGCGCCGCTGCTCGGCACGCTCCGGCAGGCCCTGGACTCCTTCGTGGAGATCGGCCTCGGCTACCTCTCGCTCGACCGCCCCTCCGGCACCCTCTCCGGCGGCGAGGCCCAGCGGGTCAAGATGGTCCGCCACCTCGGTTCCTCGCTCACCGACACCACCTACGTCTTCGACGAGCCCACCACCGGCCTGCACCCGCACGACATCGACCGGATGAACCAGCTGCTGCTGCGCCTGCGGGACAAGGGCAACACGGTGCTGGTGGTGGAGCACAAGCCGCAGACCATCGCGATCGCCGACCACGTGGTCGACCTCGGCCCCGGGGCGGGCACGGCCGGCGGCACGGTCTGCTACGAGGGCGACGTGCCGGGGCTGCGCACCAGTGGCACGGTGACCGGCCGTCACCTGTCCGACCGGACGGCGCTGCGGGAGGACGTCCGCAAGCCCACCGGGAAGCTGGAGATCCGCGGCGCGGGCACCCACAACCTGCGGGACGTGGACGTGGACGTCCCGCTCGGGGTGCTCACGGTGGTGACCGGGGTGGCGGGCTCCGGCAAGAGCTCGCTGATCCACGGCTCGATCCCGCGCGAGGAGGGCGTGGTCTCCGTCGACCAGGGGGCGATCAAGGGCTCCCGGCGCAGCAACCCGGCCACCTACACCGGTCTGCTCGAACCGGTCCGCAAGGCCTTCGCCAAGGCCAACGGTGTGAAGCCGGCCCTGTTCAGCGCCAACTCCGAGGGCGCCTGCCCGACCTGCAACGGCGCCGGGGTGGTCTTCACCGACCTGGCGATGATGGCCGGGGTGGCCACCACCTGCGAGGACTGCGAGGGCAAGCGGTACCAGCCGGCGGTGCTGGAGTACCGCCTGGGCGGGCGGGACATCGCCGAGGTGCTGGCGATGTCGGTGACGGAGGCGGAGGAGTTCTTCGGCTCGGGCGAGGCGAAGCTCCCGGCCGCGCACCGCGTCCTGGAGCGGCTCGCCGACGTCGGGCTCGGCTACGTCAGCCTGGGCCAGCCGCTCACCACGCTGTCCGGCGGCGAGCGGCAGCGGCTCAAGCTGGCCACCCACATGGCGGACAAGGGCGGCGTCTACGTGCTGGACGAGCCGACCACCGGGCTGCACCTGGCCGACGTCGAGCAGTTGCTCGGGCTGCTGGACCGGCTGGTCGAGTCCGGCAAGTCGGTGATCGTGATCGAGCACCACCCGGCGGTGATGGCGCACGCCGACTGGATCATCGACCTCGGTCCGGGGGCCGGCCACGACGGCGGACGGGTGGTCTTCGAGGGCACCCCGGCCGACCTGGTCGCCGCCCGCTCCACGCCGACCGGCGAGGCGCTGGCCCAGTACCTGGGCTGAGCCGTACCCGGGCCGCGCCCTACCCGGGCCGGTCCGCTCCCGCCCGGTCGAGCGGGAGGGCCATCTCCAGGATCCGCGCCGAGGCGTCCAGCACGTACGGCGTCTCCTGTCCCGTGTAGGCGAACCCGCGCCGCAGGTAGAAGGCGGCGGCGCGGGGGTTCGCCTCGTGCACCCCGAGCAGCATCCGCCCGGCGCCCCGGACCCGCGCCCAGGCGAGCACCGCGTCCAGCAGGGCGTCGGCGACGCCGCGGCCCCGGCCGCGGTGCGCCGGGGCCACCCAGACGCCGATCAGGTCGAGCGCGCCCGGTTGGCTCCGGTTCGGGACGGACAGCATGGTGGCGACCCACTCCCCCGCGGCGTCCACCGCGACCAGGCCGAGGCGGTCGGGCTCGTTGACCCAGCCGCACCGGGCCATCCACTCGCCCTCACCGTGGCGGCTCGCGTCCTCGTGGGTCTCGCCGAAGGCCAGGGGCGTGTCGAGGAGTTGGGCCAGCCGCACCTTCCGCAGGCGCTGCCAGTCCGCGCGCCCGATCCGCTCGATCCGGTAGTCCATGGTCTCCCCGTCGCACGACGCCGCCTCCGCCGCCGGTGATCACCGGCGGCGGAGGCAGGATAACCGCGCCGGGGTCCCCCGGATTGCCGAGGTCCCACGGCTCGACGGGGCTCTACGGCTCCATGCGGCCCTACGGCTCCGTGTCGCCCTACGGCTTGATGCGGCCCTACGGCTTGATGCGGACCACCTGCGGGTCGTGGTCGCTGGCCTGCTGGGCGAACTCGGCGTTGATGTGCACCACGTCGTACTTGGCGTAGCCGACCTCGGGGCTGACCAGGATGTGGTCCAGCACCTGCGAGTTGCCCTGGTAGACGTACGAGTACTGCTCGGTCTCCGGCAGCTCGTTCACCAGGTCGCGCAGCACGCCGTCCTTGGTGAGCGCGCCGAGCGCGGGCGAGAACTGGTAGTCGTTGAAGTCGCCGAGGGAGACGACCTTGGCCTCCTTGTCGGCGGCCAGCAGCTGGGCGACGAAGGCCTGTTCCACGGTGGCCTGCTTGATCCGCTGCACCTCGGAGCTGCGGACCGGCTGCTGGAAGCGGCTGTCGATGCCCTGGTCGCCGCCCTTGCTGTTGAAGTGGTTGGCGATGACGAAGACCTTCTTGCCGCGGAAGGAGAACTGGCCGACCAGCGGCTTGCGGCTGTTGGTCCAGGCCTCGTCGTTCGGCTCGATCCGGCCGGGCGAGGCGGTCAGCGCGGTGCTCGCGCCGGTGCCGGTCACGCCGACGGCGGAGGTGGCGGCGCCGCCGGGGATGTCGGTGAAGGACACCCGCTGCGGGTTGAACAGGAACACCTGGCGGATGTTGCCGCCGGGCTCGCCGCCGTCCTTGCCGTCCTGCGGGTCGACCGAGCGCCAGTCGTAGGCCGGGCCGCCGGCCGCCTTGATCGCGGCGATGAACTTGGCCACGGTCTGGCTCGCGTCCACCGTGCCGTCGTTCTTGGCGCCGTTGTTGTCCTGGATCTCCTCCAGGGCGACGATGTCGGGCGAGCGCAGGTTGGTGACGACGCCCTGGGCCAGCTCGGCGAACTTGGCGTCCGGGTTGCCCGGGGCCAGGTTCTCCACGTTGTAGGTGGCGAGGGTGAGCTCGCGGTCGGTCGCCTGGGCGGTGACCTCGCGCTGGAGGTGGTTGTCCTTCAGCGTGCCCATGGTGCCGGCGACCAGGGTGTAGCCGCCGAAGTTGTTGTAGTCCAGCGGGCCGGTGGTGGTGCCGGTCAGCTCGTCGCCGACGTTGGCGACCGGGAAGGGCTGCTGGGTGACCGCGGCCTGCTGCTGGATCATCAGGCGGCCGACGTTGGGCTCGCGGTAGGACTCGTACAGGACGCCGCCGCGCTTGCTGCGCTGGTCCTGGCGGTCGGCGGCGACCCACAGCTCGTTGTACTTGTCGGTCGCCTGGATCACCCGGACGTCCTTGACCTGGACGAGCATGCCCTCCAGGGACTCGTAGAAGTCCAGGGTGTACTTCGCCGGGTTGAGCGCCACGCCGTCGACGGAACCGTCCGCACCGGCCGGCGGGGCGTAGGTGCCGGGGATGTTGCGGGTGTCGACGACCACCGGGGCGGGCAGCGGGTTGCCGGCCGACAGGACGGTGACGCCCGGGGCGGAGATCTCGGTGAGGGACTGCGAGCCGCCGCCGAAGTTCGGGTAGTACTCGGTGACCTTGCCGCTGACCAGCACCGAGTCGCCGACCTTCACGGTCGGGTTGCCGCCGGTGAAGACGAAGACGCCCTCGCTGGTGGCCGGGTCGGCGTCCGGGTTCGGGTCCTGGAGCCAGAAGCCCTTGGAACTGCCGTACGCGCGCACGCCGGTGACGATGCCGGGCACGCCGGTGACGGGCTTGCCGGTCTGCGGGGATATCCGGGTGCCGCCCTGGATGTCGTGGATCCGCAGCGGGCCGACCTCGGTCGGGGCGGGGGTCGCGGGCGCGGCGGCGTTGGCCACCGGCAACGGGACGAGCACCAGCGAGGCGGCCAGCGAGGCCGGGATCATGGCGGCACGCAGCAGGGCTCTGCGGGGGCGGGGTGCGGGGGCGGTGGTCACCGGGGCTGGACTCCTAGCTCCGTCGTGCGGCACTGGCGTGGCACGGCGGTCCGGGCGGAGGCGCGCTTCGAGCGCGCGCTACTCGCGTAGAGAAGAAGCGGGGGACGGGCACCCGCCCCCCGCGGCGCCCCTCAAGATACGCGCGTAGAAAATGCCCCGACAAGACCCTGCCGGTGAACTGTCGGCTCCCCGGAGATGACGTGACGCCGGGTCAGCCCAGAATCCTCACAGCCCGCTCCCAGCCGACTCCCAGGAAGCCCCGATCCGCTCCACGACCAGCTCGCACAGCTCGTGGGTGCGCAGCGCGTCATGGGCGTCCAGGGTGTGTCCGGCGCGGACGGCCGCCAGGAAGGCGAGCACGCACT
The DNA here is from genome assembly GCF_053612025.1 of Kitasatospora sp. NPDC054768. Lineage (NCBI taxonomy): Bacteria > Bacillati > Actinomycetota > Actinomycetes > Kitasatosporales > Streptomycetaceae > Kitasatospora > Kitasatospora sp. NPDC054768. The sequence goes on along the minus strand of NZ_JBSHBN010000028.1, from coordinate 30,471 downwards.
GCTCGATGCCGCGCTGACGGGCCACCGGCACCCAGTCGCCGCGGCGGCGGACGGTCGGCTGGCCGCGGTGGTCGATCACCTCGGCCAGGTTGCGCACCTCGCGCTTGGAGTCACCGCCGGAGACCTCCAGCACCTCCTCGGTGGAGCCGGAGACCCGGTTCATGATGCCCAGGGCGGTGAAACCGTCGCCGGCCAGGGTGAGGACGACGTGCTCGACCAGGCCGTCGCGGACCCGCGAGCGGACGTCCACGTGCTCGATCTCGCCGGGGGCCAGGAAGCGCAGGGTGTCCACCACGTGGATGAAGTCGTCGAACACCAGCGGGCGTGCCGCCTCGGCCAGGCCCTCACGGTTCTTCTGCAGCACGATCAGATCGCGCGGGCGCTCCTTGGCCTGGACGTAGCCGGGCGCGTGGCGGCGGTTGAAGCCGACCATCAGCGAGCGGCCGGTGCGGTCGGCGAGGTCGACCAGCCGGCGGGCGCCGTCCAGGGTCTGGTCGAGCGGCTTGTCGACGTAGACGTCCACCCCGGCGGTGAGCAGTTGCTCGACGATCGGCACGTGCTGACTGGTCGCGGCATGCACGAACGCCGCCCGGATCCCGCTGCCGATCAGGGCGCCGAGGTCGGTGAAGCGGTGCTCGGGGGCGATCCGGTGGGCCTCACCGATCCTGTCCAGCTTCGCCGCGTCCCGGGTCATCAGCCGGACGTCCAGCCCGGGCAGCGCGGTGAGCACCGGCAGATACGCCTTCTGCGCGATGTCACCGAGCCCGATCACCCCGACCGGGAGAAGGCCGTCGGCAACAGGGGTCGGATTCATCGGATTCTCCCACGGGTACGGCGACACATCGGCCCCACCCTATGCACCGGCTCCCCCGCGCCACCAACCCGCCGCCGGCACACACTCACGCGTGGGCGCTGATCTCACCGCCGGCGGAGAGCACGATGGAGATGCCGTTGGCGTCGACGCCGACGTCGTGCTGGTCCGTCTCCAGCGTGCCGTACACGGCGTTGTCGTTGCCGAGGATCTCCGCCCGGTACCGGAGCTCGCCGAGCTTGGTGACCTTGGCCGTCCAGCCGCCCGCCAGCTTGAAGGTGCCCGGTCCCTGGTGGCTCCCGCCCATCCAGGAGTGGATCCGGCCGTCCAGCGAGAGCATGACGAACATGCCGTTGGCGTCGAGTCCGTCGTCGTGCTCCTTCGTCTCCATGGTGGCGAGGACCTGACCCTTGTTGAGGATCCTGGCGACGTAGTGCATGTTGCCGAGGTCCTTGATCTCGGCCGTGCTGCCGTCCACCAGGGTCTCGGTGCGCACGCCCGGGGCCGTCTTGGGCGGCGCGGCCGGCGTCGTCGCGGCGCGCCCGGTGGGGGCGGCGGTCGGGGCGGTGGCGCCGTGCGTGGCGGGCGTCGTGGCCGGTGCCGTGGCGGCGGGGGTGGTGGCCGGTGCGGTGGCGGCGGGCGCGGTGGTGGCCGGTGCGGCCGAGCCCTGGGTGTCCGAGGTGGGAGAGCAAGCCGTCGCGGCGGGAACCAGCAGGGCCGCGGCCAGGACGGTTCCGGCCAGCGTACGGGTGGCGGTCGCGCGGCGGATCGTCGAGAGGGGCATGCGGGTTCTCCTGAGCGCAGTACGGGTGAGGAGCAGCCGGTACGGGTCGTCCCTCCTGTGTGGGCCGGAGGGCGGGCGCCGGGTGCAATTCGAAACTAGTGCGAACAGTCGACGGAATGGAGCATTCCGTGTCACCGAACGGCAACGCCCGGACCGCTTCGCACCGGTCACGCCCCGTCAGGCACAGCTCCCGGCCCCGACACTCCTTCGACCGTTGCCGCGAGGAAGGCCGCGCCGGACGCGAGCAGCGGGGGCAGCGGGGCGGCCGCCGGGTGCCAGGGCGCCTCGTACTCCCAGCAGACCCAGGCGCCGGGCGGCAGCAGGCGCAGGCAGTCGGTGATCGGCAGGACGCCGGCGCCCAGCGGGAGCGGGGTGCGGTCGTGCGGGCCGGCGATGTCCTTGACCTGCACGTGGCCGGGGTACGGGGCGAGCGCGGCGCGGGTCTCGGCCGGCGTCTCGCCCGCGAGGTGGGTGTGCATCAGGTCCCACAGGGCGCCCACGGCCGGGTGGGCGACCCGGGCCAGCAGCCCGGCCACCGCCCGTCCGCCCCGGTGGGAGTCGTGGGTCTCGACGAGCACCCGGACGCCCAGCGCCCGGGCCTCCCGCGCGACCGCCGCGAGCCGCCGGGCGCCCCGGTCGTCGGCCTCGGCCCGCGGACCGTCGCCGCCGCGCGGGAAGACCCGCACGGCGCCCGCGCCCAGGTCGGCGGCGAGCCGCAGGTGGGAGCGGAGCGCGTCGGTCACCGGGGCGTCCGGTCCGGGGGCGGCGACGCCGACGTAGGAGGCGAGCGCGAGGGGGGTCAGGCCATGCGCGCGGAGGGTGCGGGCGGCGGCGCGGCGCTCCCCGGGGGTCATCGCCGGGTGGACCGACTCGCCCTCGGCGCAGCGCAGTTCGAGCCCGTCCCAGCCGTGGTCGGCGCCGAGTCGGGCGGCCTCGGCCAGCGGGAGCCCGGGGACGCCGAGCGTGGAGTAGGCGAGCGGCATGGCGGCTCCATGGCTTGTCGGGCGGCCCCGGACGGCCGGGCCAAGGATATATTCAAGCTGAGACAAAGTCCTGACCGCCCGGGCCCGACCCGGGCCGAGGAGCCCGCGATGCCCCCGAGCCGTACCCCCGCCACCGCCACGACGCAGACCGTCGCCCAGGTGAACCAGACCGTCCTGCTGGAGGTGCTGCGGCGGCACGGCACGCTGTCCCGGCAGCGGCTGGCCGCCGAGAGCGGGCTGAGCACCGCGACCGTGCACCGGCTGGTCGAGGTGCTGCGCGCCGAGGGGCTGGTGGAGGTGGAGACGGAACGGGCGCCGTCCAGCGGGGGCCGGCCGCCGCAGCTGATCCGGTACAACGCCCGCGCGCAGACCGTGCTGGCGATCGCGATGCGCCCGCGCCGGATCGTCGGCGTGGTGGCCGCCCTGGACGGCACGGTGCTGCACGAGGCCGAGCACCACTGGGCGTTCCCCGGCCCGGACCGCCCGCGGGAGATCGCGGCCGGCGACCTGACCGGCCCCCTGCTCGCGCTGGTGGACGGCCTGCGGGACTGGGCCGGGCGGCACGCGGGGGCGCCCCGCGCCCTCGTCGTGGGCGTGCCCGGGGTGGTCCGGGACCGCACCGGGCTGGTGGAGTTCGCGCCCGCCCTGGACTGGCCCGGGCTGCGGCTGGGCGTGCTGCTCCAGGAGCGCTACGGCGTCCCGGTGGCGGTCGAGAGCAACGTCAACCTGGTCGCGCTGGCGGTGCGGCAGTCGCCGGCCGCGTCCGGCGTGGGCGACCTGGCGGCCGTCGTGGTGGGCATCGAGGTCGGCGCCGGGATCGTGCTGGACGGCCGGCTGCACCGCGGCCGGCTGGGCGCGGCCGGGGCGCTGGGCCATCTGATGTCCGGCCACACGGCGCTGGACCGGCCGCTCGGACGGACCGGCGACACCCAGGCGAGGATCGGCGACCACGCGGTGGACCGGCGGATCACCGAGGCCGGCCTGACGGTGTCCGGCACCCCGGCGGAGCGGGTGGCGGGCCTGTTCCGGCTGGGCCGCGAGGGCGATCCGGCGGCGGTCCGGCTGATCGGCGAACTCACCGACGACCTGGCGCTGGTGGTGGCCAACCTGAGCGCGGTGCTGGCGCCGGAGCTGATCGCCCTGGGCGGGCGGCTGTTCTGGGAGAGCGGGGGCGAGCTCCCGGCGGCGATCGAGAGCCGGCTCCAGGGGCGGGTGCCGGTGCTGCCGCGCCTGGTGGTCGTGCACAGCACCACCACCGAGCTGGTCGGCGCGGCCTCGGCGGCGGTGCGGCTCGCGGACGGGGCGACCTTCATCACCCGCTGAGGCCGGCAGATCGCGTCGGGGCACGAACCCCCTCACTATTTCTCACTGTGATAGAAACTCCTTGTGCGTCAGCGACCCGAGGAGAACCGGATGCCCACCGCCGCCTTCGCGATGGACCCGGAGCGCTTCCCGGACGTGTACGGCCCCCGGGCGCGCGCCCGGGTCGCCGCCCGGGCCGAGGTGCTGGCCGACCCGGCCTCGCCCGACGGGGTGTGGAGCGCCGAACGGCTGGCCGCCGCACCGCAGGCGCTGCGCGACGTCGAGGTGCTGTTCACCGGCTGGGGCGGCCCCGTCCTGGACGCCGCCGCCCTGGCCCGGCTCCCCCGCCTGCGACTGGTGCTCTACGCCGCCGGCTCGGTGCGCCGGATCGCCGGCGAGGCGTTCTGGGCGGCGGGCATCCCGATCGTCACCGCCGCGCACGCCAACGCCGTCCCGGTCGCCGAGTTCACCGTGGCCCAGATCGTCTACGCCCTCAAGGGCGGCTGGCGCCACGTCCTCGCCGCCCGGGCCGCCCGCGCCGCCGTCCCGGCCGCCCGCACCCCGGGCGCGTACGGCTCCACCGTCGGCGTCCTGTCGCTCGGCGCGACCGGGCGGCTGGTCTGCGAGATGCTGCGCGGCTACGACGTCGAGGTCCTCGCGCACGATCCGTACGCCCCGGCGCCGCCGCCCGGGGTCCGGGCCGTCGGCCCGGAGGAGCTCTTCGCCACCGCCGACGTGGTGAGCGTGCACACTCCGCTGCTGCCCGGGACCCGGGGCCTGGTCGGCCGGCGGCTGCTGACCTCGATGAAGCCCGGCGCCACCCTGGTCAACACCTCGCGCGGAGCCGTCCTGGACGAGCCCGCGCTGCTGGCCGTCCTCGCCGAACGCCCGGACCTCTTCGCCGTGCTGGACGTCACCGATCCCGAGCCGCCGCTGCCCGGCTCACCCCTGTTCACCCTGCCCAACGTCGTCGTCACCCCGCACCTGGCGGGCAGCCGCGGGCTTGAGCGCCGCCGCCTCGGCGATCTGGTCGTCGAGGAGTTCGAGCGCTGGCTGCGCGGGGCGCCGCTGCGCCGGGCGCTGGACCCGCACACCTACGAACGGATGGCCTGACCCGTGCCCGACCCCCTGAACCGGAGCGGCCCGGACGTGGTGCTGATCCTGACCGACCAGCAGACCGCCGACGCGATGAGCGCCGCCGGGAACCCGTACCTGCGCACCCCCGCGATGGACGCGCTGGCCGCCGCCGGCACCCGCTACCCCAACGCCTACTGCGCCCAGCCGCTCTGCACCCCCTCCCGGGCCAGTCTGATGACCGGCCGCCTGCCCAGCACGGTCGGCGTGACCGGCAACACCGGCGGCCCCGAGGACCCGCTGCTCGGACGGCTGTTCACCGAGGCCGGGTACGACTGCGGCTACGGCGGCAAGTGGCACCTGCCCGAGCTCGACCTGCCCGCGGACCGGGGCTTTCGCCGGATCCACCCGGCGGGCGGGGACGACGCCGGACTCGCCCGCGCGGCCGCGGAGTTCGTCCGCGCACCGCGCGAGCGGCCGTTCCTGCTGGTCGCCTCCTTCCTGGAGCCGCACGGCATCTGCGAGTGGGCCCGCGGCCAGGACCCGCGCACCGGTCCGCTCCCGCCCGCGCCGCCCGTCCCGCGACTCCCGCCGCTGCCCGCCAACTTCCCGGTCGGGCCGTACGATCCGGCACTGCCCCGGCTGGCCCGGCTGGCCCAGCCGCACACCCACCCGACCGCCGAGTGGCGGGAGGACGACTGGCGCCGCTACCGGCACGCCTACTACGCCCTGGTGGAGCGGGTGGACCGGCACATCGGACTGCTGCTGGAGGCCCTGGCGGAGCGCGGCACGGACCGCGGGACCGTGGTGGTGTTCAGCTCCGACCACGGCGACGGCGCGGGCGCCCACCGCTGGAACCAGAAGTGGGCCCTGTACGAGGAGTGCGTGCGGGTGCCCCTGGTGGTCTCCGCGCCCGGGGTGGCCGCCGGCGCCGTCGACGAACGGCTGGTCGCGGCCGGGCTGGACCTCATCCCGACGCTCTGCGACCTGGCCGGCATCGAGGGGCCCGACGGGCTGCCCGGCCGCAGCGTCCGCGCCCCGCGGCCGCACGACAGCGTGGTGGTCGAGACCCGCTGGGAGATCCCCGGCTTCAACAACGCCCTGGGCCGGATGGTCCGCGCCGGGCGACACAAGTACGTGTGCTACGCCTGGGGCGACCATCGGGAGCAGCTCTTCGACCTCGCGGCCGACCCCGGCGAACTGGTCAACCTCGCGGTCGACGCCCGGCACGCGGCACTGCTCGACCGCTTCCGGGCCCTGCTGTCCGAGCACTGCGCGGAGGTCGCCGACCCGTTCGCGCGCTTCGTCCCGCGGGCCGCCGGGGACCTGCCGGTCGCCGGGGAGCCGCAGGCCGCCGGGGACCCGCACGCCGCGCACTGACGCGAAGGGCCGGCCCGCCCGGGCCGGCCCCTCCCCCGCCGTTTACGGCCGGACGGCGATCAGTTCGCGCCCGCGCAGCGTGTAGAGCACCCCGTCCTCGTCCGCGGCCAGCCGGGCGCCGCTGTACCACTCGGCCTCCAGCTCGACCAGCACGGTCGCGGCCAGCGTGTCGCGGTCCAGCCGGAACAGGCTGCGCTCGCTGACCCCGTACAGGGCCCCGCCGAGGGCCAGCAGCCGCGGGTTGGCGCCGGACACCGCCCCCAGGTCGGCGCGCCGCCCGATCACGGGGGTGAACCCGCGCCTCCCGGAGCCCCGCAGGTCGACGGTGAACGCCCGGCCGTTCACGGTGAGCCCGTACAGGGTGTGCCCGTGCACGGCCAGGCTGCTGACGCCCGCGCCCAGGTCGGTCGCGGTGCGCCACAGTTCGCGGCCGGCCACCGGGTCCCAGCCGGCCAGGTCGCCGCGCGGTCCGGTGGGCCGGGCGTTGTCGCCCCCGAGGAAGGCCTGTCCGCGCCCGGCGGCCACGGCGCGCACCATCTGCTCGGGGCCCAGCGGGTCGGTGTGCACGGTGGGCCGGCCGCTGCCCGGGCGGTAGGTGACGAAGGAGCCGCCGCCGGTGGTGTCGGCCTGGACGCCGAGCAGCAGCAGGCCGCTGTCGGGGTCCCGGCGGATCACCTGGGGCCGGTTCTGCTCCTGGGGCAGCGCTGCCTCCTCGACCGGTGCCCGGTCGACGCCCGGCCGGTAGCGCCAGATGCCCTGCGAGGAGTAGACGCCCAGGTAGAGGGTGCCGTCGTCGAGGACCAGGGTGTCCTTGGCCTCGCCCGGCACCGGGAGCTTGTGGACGGTGCCGGCGGCCAGGTCGTGCAGGGCGATCGAGCCGTTTCCGCCGACGTAGACCCGCCCGGCGCGGGCCGCCACCGACATGCCGAGCTGGGGGGCCGCGGGCGCGCCGGCCTCGACCAGGTCCCGGGTGGTGACGGTCCCGGTGCCGAGGTCCAGGGTCCAGACAGTACCGCCCTCGGTGACGCCCGCCAGGGTGTCGCCGAGCCGGCCGAGGCCCCAGGAGTTGCCGTCCGGCACGGGCACCGCGAGCTGGTCGAGGGCGCCGGTGGCGAGGTCGTGGCGCCACAGCACGCCGTGCTCGGTCGAGGTGAACCAGAGGGTGTCCCCGCGGCGCTGGAAGTTGGTGACGCTCTTGGTGCCGGGGACGGCGAAGGAGCGCAGCACCCGGTGGCCGGCCGGGTCGAGGAGCGCGACGTGGGCGGGCGCGCCCTCGGTGGAGACGGCCAGCAGGTCGTCGCCGAGGACGGTGATCCGGCGGATGATCGTGTCGCCGCGCAGGTCGGGCGGGGTGATGTCGGTGACGGCGCCGGTGGCCCGCTCGACGGCGTACAGGCTCGCCCGGGTCGCTCCGCCGCCGCCGGCGAGGTTGCTGCCCACGCCGAGGTAGGCGTGGGTCGCGGTGGCGGCCACGGCGCGGCCCTGGGTGGCACCCGGCGCCGGGGAGGCGACCTCGGTGACGGCTCCGGTGGCCGGGCTCCAGGCATAGAGGCCGGGACCGGCGGCCCGGCCCTTCTGTCGTCCGGTCGCGTAGACCGTCCCGTCCGGTGCGACGGCCACGTCGCGGACGTCGGCGCCGGGGACGTTGCCGAGCGCGGTCAGTGTGCCGTCGTAGCGGTAGAGGTTGGCCGCGCCCGGGGCGTCGGTGACACCGAGGTGGAGCACGCCGTCCCGGGCGGCCGAGCCCTGGACGAAGTTGCCGGTGGGCAGCTCGACGGTGGCGGTGACCCGGCCGGTCGGCAGGTGGTGGCCGATCACCCGGGCCGGGGCGAGGTTGCGCGAACCGATCCACAGGGTGTCGCCGATCAGCGTCGCGCTCATCAGTGGGAAGTCGCTGTTCCCGGGGCCGAGTTCGGTCACGTCCGGTCCGTTCGACGGCCGGGTCGGCGGCCCGTGCGGCGGCGCCGCCACGGCGGTCCCGGCCGGTCCGAGCACCGAGAGCGCGGCCACCGCACCGGTGCCGAGCAGGAGTTGGCGACGCGAAGGGGGCACGGCAGGCATGGGGCTCCAGAGTCCGGTCATGGGCGGGTCGGGCCGGGGGCGCCGGCGGCGGCCAGCAGCTCCCGGGTGTACGGGTGGGCGGGGGCGGCGAACAGCTCGGCGGCGGGGGCCTGTTCGACCACCCGGCCGTGCCGAAGCACCAGCACGTCGTCGCACAGGTGCCGGACCAGCGCGAGGTCGTGCGAGATGAACACCAGCCCGACGCCGTGGTGTTCGCGCAGTTCGGCGAAGAGGTTGAGGATCTGCGCCTGGACCGAGACGTCCAGCGCGGAGGTCGGCTCGTCGGCGACCAGCACCTGCGGGCCGACGGCCAGGGCCCGCGCGATCGCGACCCGCTGGCGCTGGCCTCCGGAGAGCCGGTGCGGCCGGGCGTCGAGCACCGCCTCCGGCAGGCCGACCAGCTCGCACAGCCCGCGCGGGTCGCGGTCCCGCAGCCCGTGGGCGGCCTGCGGTTCGGCCAGCGCCTCGCGCACCGTCATCCGGGGGCTGAGCGAGGCGTACGGGTCCTGGAAGACCAACTGCACCCGGCGGCGCAGCTCGCGTTCCTCGGCGCGGTCGACCCCGGCCCAGGACCGGCCGTTCACCCGCACCGTCCCTGCCTGCGGGCGCACCAGCCCGAGCAGCGCGCGGGCCAGGGTGGACTTCCCGGAGCCGGACTCGCCGATCACCCCGACCGCCCGGCCGGGCGCGGCGCTCAGGCTCACGCCCTCCAGGGCGGGCGGTCGGCGGCGGCCGTAGCGGACGGTGAGGCCGTCGGCGACCAGGACGGGCTCGGCGGCCCGCTCCGACCGTCGCGGCCCGCTGTCCTGACGCTCCGTCACCACGGCCTGGGACACCGGGAGATGGCAGGCGAAGCCGGAATCGGCCGCGCCGGTCCACTGCGGCGCCGAGGCCGTGCAGCGGTCGTCGGCGGCCGCGCAGCGCGGGGCGAAGGCGCAGCCGGCCGGTGCCCGGCCGGCCGCCGGCGGGCGGCCGCCGATGACGGCGAGCGGTGCACCGGGCGGACCGTCCAGCCGGGGCACGCCGGCCAGCAGCCCGGCGGTGTACCGGTGCCGGGGTGCGGCCAACAGGTGTGCGGTGGGCGCCCGTTCGACGATCCGTCCGGCGTACATCACCTGGACGGTGTCACAGCTGCGGGCCACCACGCCGAGGTCGTGGGTGATCAGCAGGACGGCCGTGCCGGTCTCGTCGCGAAGCCGGACCAGCAGGTCCAGGATCTCCACCCGGGTGCTCGGGTCGAGCGCCGTGGTCGGCTCGTCGGCGATCAGCAGCTCCGGGCGGTTGGCCATCGCCATGGCGATCAGCACGCGCTGGCGCATGCCGCCGGAGAACTCGTGCGGCCGGTCGCGGTAGCGGCGCGCGGGCTCGGCGATGCCGACCAGGTCGAGGAGTTCGAGCGCCCGGTCGCGGGCGGCCCGGCGGCTCGCGCCGTGCACCAGGGCCGCCTCGGCGAGCTGGCGGCCGACCGGCATCCGGGGGTTGAGGTGGGCCAGCGGGTCCTGGAAGACCATGCCGATGCGTCGGCCTCGCACCGCGCGCACGGCGGGTTCGGGCAGGGCGAGCAGGTCGGTGCCGTCGAACCGGACGGTGCCGCCGGTGGTGCGGCAGCCCGGCGGCAGCATCCGGTTGACGGCCAGCGCGGTGAGGGTCTTGCCCGAGCCGGACTCGCCGACCAGGCCGAGGATCTCGCCCGGCCGCACGGTGAAGTCCACCCCGCGCACCGCCTCGCCGCCGCCCGCCGTGACGCGCAGGCCGCGCACCTCCAGCAGCGGCGGGCCCGGCACCGCGGCGGCGGTCACCGCATCGGTCGTCGTCACCGCATCGGTCGTCGTCACCGCATCGGTCGTGGTCACCGGATCGGTCGTGGTCACCGCAGTCTCTCCCGGTTGAACGAGTCGGCGAGCAGGGTCAGGCCGAACACCAGCAGGCCGAGCAGGAGGACCGGCGCCAGGGCGTAACCCGGGTGGAGGAAGAGGTACTTGGAGCCGGTGTTGATCATCGTGCCGAGCGAGGGGGCGGGCGGCTGGATGCCGAGGCCCAGCACGCTCAGTCCGCCCTCGGTCTTGACGGCGTGCGCCATCGCCACGGCCAGCAGCGCGGTGGTGGCGTCGACGACGTTCGGCAGCACGTGGCGGCGCAGGATCCGGCCGCGCGGCACGCCGAGCACCCGGGCCGCCACCACGTGGTCGCGGGCCAGCTGGGCGAGCAGCGCGGCCCGAGCCTGGCGGCCGAAGGAGGGCAGCGCGCTGAGCACGATGGTGGCCACCACGGTGCCCAGTCCCGGGTGCACCAGCAGGGCGAGCGCGAGTCCGAGCAGGACGCCGTGCAGGCCGAGCAGCAGGTCGAACAGCCGCTGGACGGCCTCGCCCAGCAGCCGGTTCAGCCCGCCGAGCAGGCCCAGCGCGGTGCCGAGCACGGCGGCCGCCGGGACGGCCAGCAGGCAGACCAGCAGCTCGGTGCGGATCCCGGCCAGGGCCCGGGCGAGCAGGTCGCGCCCGACCTCGTCGGTGCCCAGCAGGTGGGCCGCCGACGGTCCGGCCAGGGCGTCCGGGCCCTGCCGGTAGGGGTCCGCGGCCAGCAGCGGGCCGAGCAGCCCCAGCAGCACCACCAGGAGGACGAGCAGCGCGCCGGTGCGGCCGCGCCGGGTGCGCAGCGCGGCCGGGAGCGCGGGCGGGGCGAACCGCCGGCGGCGCGCAGCGGGGGTGGTCGTCGCGGTCACCGGTCCTCCCCGGTGCCGGCGCGGGCGATCCGCGGGTCGAGCCGGCCGACGAGCAGCTCCGAGCCGAGCTGGACGAGCACGGCGACGGCGACGGCGAGCATGATCAGGGTCTGGGCGACCGGGTAGTCCCGCTGGTTGATGGCGTCCAGCAGCAGCTGGCCGAGGCCGTGCCGGGCGAAGAGCTGTTCGGCGACCACCGCGCCGCCGAGCAGCTCACCCAGGTGCAGGCCGAACTCGACGAAGAACGGCGCCAGGCTGTTGGGCACCACATGGCGGGCCAGGACCCGCCGGGGCGAGGCCCCCTTGGCGACGGCGGTCAGCACGAACTCCTCCTGGCGGGTGCGGCGCAGCTCGGTGGCGAGCAGCCGGGCCAGCACCGCCGAGCCCGGCAGCGCGAGCGCCACCGCGGGCAGGGCGAGGTACTGGACGGCGAGGTCCGGAGCGGCGAACAGGTCCCGCTCGCCGCCGGCGGGCAGCAGGCGCAGCAGCACCGCGAAGACGAAGACGAACAGCACGGCGGTGACGTACACCGGCAGCGCCAGCAGGGCGGTGGCCGGCGGGTCGAGCACCCGGGCGAGCCGGCCGCGCCGCTCGGAGGCCAGGGCGACGCCCAGCAGCAGGCCGAGGACCAGCATCAGCAGGCCGGCGGCGAGCGCGAGCTGAACGGTGCTGCCGACGCTCTGGCCGATCAGGCGGGTGACCGGTTCCCGGTAGTGGAAGGAGCTGCCGGGATCGCCGGTGAGCAGCCCGTGCAGCCAGCCCAGGTACTGGACGGGCATCGGCCGGTCCACGCCGAGGCTGTCGGCGAGCCGGTCGCGCTGCTCCTGGTCGGCCTCGGCGCCGAGCGCGGCGGACACCGGGTCGCCGGGGGCGAGGCGGAGCAGCAGGAAGACGGCGACGGAGGCGAGCCAGAGCGTGGCCAGCGCGCCGGCCGCCTTTCTGGTCCAGTAGGGCACGGGGGTACTCCGGGTGGTCGGGCGGGCGGGGGCCGCCGTCCCAGGACGGTGGGGGTCGCCCTGGGACGGCGGTCGCGTTGCGGCGCGTCAGGCGGTGCGGCGGGTGTCGTCGAGCCGCAGGTAGCCGAGCGCGCTGGTGGCCACGCCGTGGACCGAGGAGGCGAAGGCGTAGGTCTCCCAGGCGTGCGCGAGGGTGATGTGGAAGGACTCGGCGAGCAGGTACTCGGACAGTTCGTGGTTGACGTCGGCCCGGGCCTGTTCGTCGGCGGCGGCGAAGGCGCGGGACTGGAGTTCGGCGTAGGCGGGGTCGGTGACGTGCGAGGTGTTCCGGCCGACCTGGAGCGGGCCGGAGACGGTGATCCCGCTCAGCGGGGAGACGCTGACCATGCCGTGGTTGGCGATGAACAGTCCTTCCAGCGTGCCCTGTTGGATCTTCGGCTGGAGCGCGGCGTTGTCGAGCAGCTGGACGTCGACGCCGAAGCCGGCCTGCTCCAGGTCGTACTTGACCAGTTCCACGAGGGAGGCGAACACCGGCGAGTTGGCGGCGGTGAGCGGCACCCGCGTGCCTTCCGCACCGGCCTCCCGGAGCAGCCCGCGGGCCTTCTCCGGGTCGTGCGGGTAGCGGGTGACCTGGTCGGGGGTCACGCCGGGGGTGTTGGACGGCCAGGGCAGGCTGCTCGCCTCGGCGTGGCCGCCGTACACCTGGGCGACGATGCGCTCGCGGTCCACCGCGTACTGCAGGGCCTGGCGCACCCGGCGGTCGTCGAAGGGCCTGCTGGTGGTGTTCACGCCGAGGAACGCCTGCTGGTAGGAGGACTTGGCGGACTGCACGGCGAAGCCCGGGTTCCCGCCCAGCACCTTGAGGTCGCGTCCGGGCACCGCGCCGATCAGGTGGGACTGTCCCGACTGGAGGGCGGACAGCGCGGCCTGGGTGCTGGTCACCGACCGGACGGTGATCCGCTCGAAGCGGGGCCGCCCGCTCTGCCAGTAGTGGTCGTAGCGGGCCAGGTCGAGCTGGTTGCCGCCCTTGAACGACTGCCAGGTGAAGGGCCCGGTGCCGTTGACCTTCTCGGCGGCCTTGCCGTCGACGTAACTGCGGGCGTCCACCACGGGGTTGAAGGCGAGCGCGTCGAACAGGTTGCTGGTGGGCCTGGCGAGGGTGAGCGTGACCTCGTTGCGGGCGCTCGCCCTGATGTCGGCGAGCCGTTCCAGCAGCGGCTTGACCTGCGAGGACTTGGCGGCGCCGGTGAGCGAGAAGACGACGTCGTCCGGGTCGAGCGGGCGGCCGTCGTGGAAGGTGACGTCCTCGCGCAGCTTGAGCACCAGCCGGGTGCGGTCGGCGCTCCACTCCCAGGAGGTGGCGAGCCAGGGCACGGGTTGCAGCGTCTGCGGGTCGAGGTCGACCAGCCGGTCCAGCACCAGGTTGACGAACACCGGGGTGTCCGGGCCGCGGTGGAGCAGCTGGGTGGGGTCGGGGGCGGCGCCGTAGACGATCTGGAGGTCCGGCGCGGAGGCGGTGGCGGAGGCCGCGGCCCCGCCGGCGGCGTCCTCGGTGGCCGAGCGGCAGCCCGCCGCCAGCAGGGCCGCTCCGGCGCTCAGGCCGAGGAAGCCTCTTCGGGGCAGGCCGCGGTGACGGGCTGCGTCGCTCATGGTGGTGCTACCTCTTCGGTTCTCGGGGTCCGGGGTCCGTGCGCGCGGGTCAGTACCTGGTCACGACGACGCTGTCGCTCCAGGCCACCACGTCGGGGCCGCCGGTCGGGTAGGGGATGTTCTTGGCCGGGTTCCAGTTGGCCCGGTAGATGCCGGTCTTGAAGTACGGCGACTGGTTCTGGTGGTAGTTGTTGAGGCCGCTGTACGCGCCGACCTGCGCGCCGTCCCGGAACACGGTGACGGCGCCGGGGGTGGTGTCGGTGGACCAGGTGATGTCGAAGGCCCACTGGTTCCAGTGGCCGAACTGCACGTCGCCGAGCGGGATCACCGCCTCCTGGACGGTGCTGGGGTCGGACAGCCAGTGCACCTTGAGCCGCCAGCTGCCGTCCTTGACGGTCAGGGCGATCGGCGGCTTGGTGTCGCTGCCGTCCGCGAGCGGGTAGCCGTGCCACTGGGCCACGATCGTCTCGGTGGGGGTCCGCACCCAGTCGGCGGGCAGGTAGTCGGCGAGGGCGAAGCGGTAGCTGCCCCAGCCGAGGGAGTTGACGGCGACCTCGGAGCGGTAGGAGACGCCGTCGTTCGGCACGGCGAAGCGGGCGGCCAGGCCGCTGCCGCCGGCGGGGGCGGCGGCCACGGTGATGCTGCCGTTGCCGTCGACGCGCTGGCGGGTCCAGGCGGAGACGGTGCCGGTTTCGAAGTCGTCGGCGAAGACGTCGGTACCGGACACCAGGGCGGGAGCGGTGGGAGCGGCGGGAGCGGCGGGAGCGGCGGGCGCGGCGGGCGCGGCAGGGGCGGGAACGGTGGGAGCGGGGACGGCGGCGTGGGCCGGGGCGGCGGCGGTCACGACCAGGGCGGCGGTGAGCACGGCGCCGGCGAGGCGGCCGGGGAGGCGGGACATGGTTCTTCTCCTTCTGGAGGTTCGGGACTGATCGACCGGGGGCGCGGCCGGCTGGCGGGGGATGGCGTCAGCCGGCCCGGCTACAGGAGTCGGCCGGTCCCACCCATGTCGGGCTGGACCAGGCCCACTGGTCGTTCAGCTGCCGGACCCGCACGTGGTAGAAGTCCCCGTCGCCGCCGGGGCGTTCGTCGGTCAGCTCGAACTCGGCGGTCGTCTCCCGGTCGGGCACGGCCCGGTCGAAGCGGTAGGCGCCGGAGACGAACCCGCCGGTGAATCCGGTCCGCGCGCCGGCGAGGAGTTCGCCGACGGCGTGGGCGCTCTCGACGCCGTTCACGACGGCGACCAGCCGGGTGCGCGTGTCGCCCTCGATCCGCAGCGAGAAGCCCTGGGTGCTGTCGGTGGCGGTGTTGGGGTTGCCGTCGGTGACCGTCCGCAGCCGGATCTCGCCTTGCCCGGTGCGCTCCCACCAGGACGGCCGGTAGGTGTCCGGCTCGGCCTCGGCCGGCGCGACGGTCTCCGGGCCGCGCAACCGGGGCTGGACGTCCAGCAGCCGCCCGCCCTCGATCCGCAGCACGACGTCCCAGTGCACCGGTTCGCCGCGCCGGCCCCAGCCGACGGCGAAGCCCAGGGTGCCGGAGAAGGCGTCCGATCCACCGGCGCCGGCGAGGAGTTCGGGCCGGCTGACCCGGTGGACGGGTACGCCGTTGCGGAGCAGTTCCACGTGGTCGAGCGCGTCCCGGCCCTGGACGGTGACGTGGATCCGGCGCCGGTCGGCGGAGGCGGCCTCGGCGCCCATCGGGGCGCCGTTGACGGAGGTGGCGAGCAGGATGCGGTCCCCGGTGATCGCGTAGGCGCGGCGCTGCTGGACGGCGTTCCAGATGCCGTCCCGGGTCAGTTCCGGGGCCCAGACCGCCACCCGGCCGTGCCCGTGGCTGCCGGGGAAGGCGCTGTGGTGGTCGGTGGAACCGATCAGCCCGAAGCGGT
Source organism: Kitasatospora sp. NPDC054768 (assembly GCF_053612025.1). Taxonomy (NCBI): domain Bacteria; kingdom Bacillati; phylum Actinomycetota; class Actinomycetes; order Kitasatosporales; family Streptomycetaceae; genus Kitasatospora; species Kitasatospora sp. NPDC054768. Next base: position 14,869 of record NZ_JBSHBN010000028.1, on the reverse strand, counting down.
GGCCCAGGCGCAGGCCGTGGACGGCCGTGGCGGTGCCGGCGCGCGGGCCCATGGTGTGCAGGTAGCTGCGCGGCGCCTCGTCGGACTCGGCGCAGCCGTGCATCGACATCATCTCCACCACCGGGGCGAACTCCTCGGTGTAGGAGGCCCAGTCGATGCCGCGGCGGGCCGGCCCGTAGCCGATGTGGTGCGGCAGCGCCCAGGTGCGCACGCCCTGGGCGGCGAGCACCCGCAGCCGGGCGCGCAGTTCGTCCAGGTCCGCCGCCCGGATGATCTCGCCGCGCGGGCCGTCGAAGTACACGCAGTGGTCGCCGTGGGCGAGGCTGTGCCACTCGAAGGACTGGAAGGTGACGAAGCGGCCGTCCTCGTGGGCGGCGGCGGTGACGTCCTGGACGTGGTCCCAGAGCCGGGCCAGCCGGGCGAAGCCCTCGGTGTGGTAGTCGACCAGGCTCGCCAGTTCGGGGGTGCGCTCGGGCAGGTCGGGCCACCAGCCGTGGCCGGTGACGCTGGCGAAGTCGAGTTGGAGCCGGGCGTTGGCGTAGGCGTCCTCGATGCTCCCGTGGCCGTAGCTGATGCCGCAGTGGTTGTGGAGGTCGCCGACGTACAGGCCCAGGCCGGCGTAGCCGGGTGCGTCGGTGCTGGGGGCGGTCATCGGGGCTGGGCTTCCTCGGGTCCTGGTCGGCCATGTTTGATCGACTCTGAGAAGAAGGTAGCCGCGATCTCCGGGGAACGGTCAAGGCTCGGCCGTTCGGTGTCGTGCGATCGCCATCGGGCGAAACATCGTCTTCATAGAAGACCTGCTGGTGAAGCTGGCCACCTCGCCGGTCAGCCGGTCGACGACGACCCACCGCGTCCGGGCCCAGACTTTTGATCGATCTGATAGAAACTTCGCGACACCCCTCCCCCGAAGGACGGATCCATGCCGCACCCCGCCCTGCCCGCCGCGCCCGACCTCGGCGCCTCCCACCTCGTCCGCGCCCCCGAGCGCCCCGAACCCGGCTACTGGGCCGGCTGCCCGGGCGTCCGGTACGAGCCGGACCTCGACCGCTTCCTGCTCGCCTACCGCGAGCGCCGCCCGCGCGGCGCGACGCACGGGCCCGACCGGGGCTGGCGCTGCGCCGTCGCCGAGAGCGCCGACGGCATCGCCTTCCGCGACCTGTGGTCCGTCCGGCGCGACGAGCTGGGCTCCCCCTCGATGGAACGCCTCGCCCTGCTGCGCCGCGACGGCGGCTACCTGCTCCACCTCAGTTACGTCGACCCGGCCGACAACCGCTGGCGCGTCGACGCCCTGCGCGCCGACGCCCCCGAGTCCTTCGACCTCGCCACCCGCACCCCCGTCCTCACCGCCGCGACCACCGGCACCGAGGGCGTCAAGGACCCGTACCTGCTCGAAACCGACGCCGGCGTCCACCTGTTCGCCACCGTCTCCCGCGCCCGGCCGTTCACCCCCGAGGAGCGGGACCGCGCCCACGCCGACGCCGACATCCACACCACCGGCCTCACCGTCCAGCCCACCGCGCTCGCGGTGTCCCCGGACGGGCTGCGCTTCACCGCCCCGCCGGGCCGCGCCGCCGAGGCCCTGGACGTCGGCCCGGCCGGCGCCTGGGACGGCTACGAGTCCCGGATCACCACCGTCCTGCCCGACGGCCGGGGCGGCTGGCTCGCGCTCTACGACGGCTCGGCGGACGCCGCCGGCAACTACGAGGAGCGCTGCGGCCTGGCCGCCTCCACCGACCTGCGCGGCTGGCACCGCCTCACCCCGGACGGCCCCTGGCTGGACATCCGGTACGCCGACCTCGTCCCGGCCCGCGGCCGCTGGTACCTCTACTACGAGCAGAGCCGGCCGGACGGCGCCCACGAGCTGCGGGTCGCCGTCCTGGACGAGTTCGCCGGAGTCCGCCCCGACGGCGCCCCGGCGGCGCCGCACCACGCCTGAGCCCGGGGCGCGCCGGCCCGGTCCGCCCGGACCGCCGCTTCAGGCTCAGGCTCAGGCTTCGGGCTCCAGGCTTCGGGCTTCGGGCTTCGGGCTTCGGGCTTCGGGCTTCGGGCTTCGGGCTTCAGGCTTCAGGCTTCAGGCTTCAGGCTTCGGGCTTCAGGCGGCCAGCAGGGCCTCGGCGATGCCGCGGGCCCGCCAGGCGGCGTCCGGGGTGCCCTCGCGCAGGGCGGTGACGATGGCGCCGTCCATCAGGAGGGCGAACTGCCGGGCGCGCTCCCCGGGCTCGGGGACGCCGGCGTCCCGCATCAGCCGCTCGACCAGGTCGATGACGCGGGTCTTGTGCAGGGCCGCCATCCGGCGGGCCGGGCTGGCCGGGTCGGCGATCTCGGTCATCGTGTTGATCGCGACGCAGCCGCGGAAGTCCTGGGTCGCGAACCGTTCGGCCAGCGCGTCGAAGACGTGCAGCGGGTGGCCGCCGTGGGCCGCGACCCGCTCGGAGAGCCACGCCCGCCACCGGACGTCGCGGCCCTCCAGGACCGCGGTCACCAGTTCCTCCTTGCCGGTGAAGTGCCGGTAGAAGGACGCCCGGCCCACGCCGGACTCGGAGAGGATGCGCTCCACTCCGACCGCGCGGATGCCGTTCGCGTAGAAGAGGGTTTCGGCCGTGCTCAGCAGGCGCGCCCGTGCGTTGACTGCCACGCGGCGGATTCTATCCACTCTTGACGCCAAACGGTACCGGTCGGTACCGTCCTCCAGTCGGTACCGGTCGGTACCGTTTAGCGGGGGCGGTCCCGAGGGGGGCACCGAACCTCGACCGCCCGCACGGACCAGCGGCTGCACGGCCGCCCGGGCCGGGACGCCACGCCGGAAACACCACGGCGGGCCGCCCGACCCGGGACGCCGAGCAGCCGCAGGGCCCGAGCAGCCGCAGACGCCGAGGGCCGCAGGGCCCGCAGCCGCCCCGCGCGCGGTCGGCTCACGCGCCCGCGGCCGCCGCCTGCGCGAGGGAGTCCAGGACCGGCCGGACCAGCGGGTGCCCGTCGGCACCGGTCCGGACGGCGGCGAAGACCCGCCGGGTGGCGAGCTCGCTGTCCACCGGCCGCACCGCGACCTCGCGGAGATCGACGCCGCGCAGCGCCGAGCGCGGGACCAGCGCCACCCCGAGGCCCGCCGAGGCGAGCGCCACCACCGCCCGGAAGTCGTCGGAGGAGTGCAGCAGCCGAGGCTGGAACCCGGCGTGCTCGCAGGCCAGCAGCACCACGTCGTGGCAGGGGTTGCCCGGGTACGGCCCGATCCACGGCTCGTCGGCCAGCGCGGCGACGGCCAGCGGGCCGGACTCGTCGGCCAGCCGGTGGCCGAGCGGCAGGACGGCCTCGAAGGGCTCGGCGTACAGCGGCACCCGGGTCAGCCGGGCGTCGTCGGCGCGCGGGGCGCCCCGGTACTCGACGGCCACCGCGAGGTCGGCCCGGCCGTCCAGCACCATCGGCAGGCTGGCGTCGCCCTCGGCGTCCAGCACCTTGAGCCGCACCCCGGGGGCGCGCTCGGCGAGCAGGCCGACGGCGGGGGCGAGCACCGAGGCGATGGCGGTCGCGAAGGAGGCGACGGTGACCTCCCCGGAGACGCCCGCGCTGTACGCGGCGAGGTCGGCCTCGGCGCGCTCCAGCTGGGCGAGCACCACGTCGGCGTGGCCCAGCAGGATCTCCCCGGCGGCGGTCAGCCGTACGCCCCGGCCCTCCCGGGCGAGCAGGTGGTGGCCGGTCTCCTGCTCCAGGGCGGCCAGCTGCTGGGAGACCGCGGAGGGGGTCAGGTAGAGGGCGGCCGCCGCGGCGGTCACGGTGCGGTGGTCCGCCACGGCCCGAAGGGTCCGCAGCCGTCGTGCGTCGATCACGGACCAATTCTGCCAGCGCGGCGCGGCGTGCCGGACCGGCGGGGCCGGAACCCGGGCGGGCCGAGCGGGCCCGCCGGAGCAGCGGTTACGGCCGGGGACACGAGCGGTGGCGCATTTCCGGACGAGATCGCTCCAGTCCGTTGACCGGACGTCCGCGCGGCGCTTGGCTCGTGCCGACCGGGCCACGGGGGGCCGAGGGCCCGGGGCAGTCATCAGGGGAGGACGATCGATGACCACTGCACGCACCCGCCGCCGACTGGCCCGTACCGCCGCCGTCCTGGCGGCCGTCACAGCGGCCGGAGCCGCGATGCCCGCCGCCGAGGCCCGCCCGCCCAAGGGCGACACCGCCCGGGTCAGCGAGGGCGCCAAGGGCGAGGCCCTGAACGGGCCCTCGTTCGCGCTCGGGCTGAGCGGCGACGGCCGGTACGCGCTGTTCTCCTCGTCGGCGACCAACCTGCTGCCCGGCGGCGCCGGGGCCGTCGGCGACGTCTACGTCCGGGACCTGCGCAACGGCCGCACCGAGCGGATCAGCGTCGCCGCCGACGGCTCCGCGCTGGACGCCGGCACCGACGACGCGGCGATCAGCGGCAACGGCCGGTACGTGGCGTTCAGCAGCTATGCCGGCAACGTGGTGCCCGGCCAACCGAAGCACCCCACCGACGTCTTCGTCCGGGACCGCTGGACCGGCCGCACCGAGCTGGTCACCACCGGCGACGGCACCTCCGGCGCGGGCGACGACCAGAGCGCCCGCAACGCCTTCGACGCCGCCATCAGCGGGGACGGCCGCTACGTGGTCTACTCCTCCGACCGCACCGACCTCGCACCCGGCGTGCGCCGCGGCAGGTTCAACGTCTTCGTCACCGACCGCTGGACCCGCACCACCCGGGTGGTCAGCACCGGGGCGGACGGCACCCCGGCCGACCACAACTCCTCCCGCCCGACGATCAGCGCCGACGGCACCGTCATCGGCTTCACCTCGCGGGCCGGCAACCTGCTCCCGGCCGACCAGACCCCGCCCTCGCTCGCCGACCGAGCCGACCGAGCCACCCAAGCCGCCGCCTCCGCGGCCGACACCGCCGACGGCGCCGAGCTGACCGGAATCCGCGCCTACCCGTACTACGTCTGGGACGCCCGCACCGGGAAGATCACCGGCGCCAGCTTCGACGGGACCGGCGAGCTCATCGGCGCCGGCAACGACGGACGGATCAGCCCCTCCGGCCGCTACGCGCTCTACACGGTCTACGAGGAGGGCGGCCGGCCCGGCTCGCACGGTGTCCACCAGGACGTCTACGCCCGCGAGCTGGCCACCGGCCGGACCACCAAGGTCAACAAGCCGCTGTCCGGCAGCACCCTCGAATCCTCCTCCAACCCCGTCATGCCGCTAAACGACCGCTGGGTGTACTTCACCTCCGACGTCGCCGACCTGGTGCCCGGCGACACGAACGGGCAGGCCGACATCTTCCGCACCGACCTGCGCAGCGGGCACACCGAGCGGGTCACCCTCACCCAGGACGGCTCGCAGAGCACCACCTCCGCCTTCTTCCCGCAGGTCGACGCCGACGACACGACCCTGCTGTTCAGCGCCGAGGACGGCAACCTGGCGCCCGTCGCCGACAGCGCCACCACGGACGTCTTCCGGCGCCGCCTGTAAGGGCATGACTCCCTTGCGGGATACGTCCGTTGACGTATTTCCGGACGGGATCACCCCCGGCCGTTGACCACCGGCCCTCCCGACGGTTGGCTCTGCGAGGGCCCGCCGCCGGGAGGGAGCGCGGCCGGGCGATCCCAGGGGAGGACGTTCCATGACCACCGCACGCACCCGCAGATGGCCGGCCCGCGCCGCCGCCGTCCTGGCCGCCACCGCCGTGGCCGCCGGAGCGGCGCTGCCCGCCGCCGAGGCCAAGCCGCCCAAGGGCGACACCGCCCGGGTCAGCGAGACCGCCAAGGGCGCCCAGCTCAACGCCTACTCGACGCCGCTCGGGCTGAGCGAGGACGGCCGCTCCGCACTCTTCACCTCCGCCGCGACCGATCTGCTGCCCGGGCCTGGCACCCCGAACACGGACGAGGTCTACGTCCGCGATCTGCGCAACGGGCACATCGAGAAGGTCAGCGTCGCCGACGACGGCTCCGCGCTGAACGCCGCCACCACCGACGCCTCGATCAGCGCCGACGGCCGGTTCGTGGCCTTCAGCACCACCGCCACCAACGTGGTGCCCGGCCAACCGAGCCACCCCAGCGACATCTTCGTCCGCGACCGCTGGACCGGCCGCACCGAGCTGGTCACCGCCGCCGCCGTGCCGAGCACCGACGGCCAGAGCGGGTTCGGGGCCGTCAGTCCCAGCATCAGCCGCGACGGCCGCTACGTCACCTACGTCTCCAACCGCAGCGACCTCGCCCCGGGCACCGTGCGGCGCGGCAGGAACAACGTCTACGTCACCGACCGCTGGACCCGCACCAGCCGGCTGGTCACCGTCGGCGCGGACGGCGAGGGTGCCGACAACGGCTCCTTCGCCCCGACGATCAGCGCGGACGGCTCCACCGTCGCCTTCACCTCCCGCGCGGGCAACCTGCTGCCGGAGCCCCCGGCCACCGACCCCGGCGCCGGCGCCGGCGCCGGCGCCGGCAGCGCCACCAACGCCGACCCCGCCGCCGACTCGCCCCAGCTGGCCGGGCCCCACTACTACCGGTGCTACGTCTGGAAGGCCGACACCGGAAAGATCATCGGCGCCAGCCTGAACGACGCCGGCGAGCTGATCGGCGTCTCCTACGACGCCCGGGTCAGCCCGGACGGCCGCTTCGCGATCTACAGCGTCCCGGTGTTCATCGGCGGCTTCCCCGGCCCGGCCCACGGCATCCGGCTGGACGTGTACGTCCACGAGCTGGCCACCGGCAAGGTCACCAAGGTCAACACCGACCTGCCGGGCACCAGCACCAGGTGGTCCTCGTCCGACGGCGTCATGACGGCCGACAGCCACTGGGTCTACTTCGACTCCAGCGCCGAAACCCTGGTCCCCGGCGACACCAACGGCGCCAGCGACATCTTCCGCCGCGACCTGTGGACCGGCCGGATCGAACGGGTCAGTCTCACCCGGGACGGCGGGCAGAGCACCTCCTCGTCCTTCAGCACGTTCGTGGACGCCACCGGCGACACGGTGCTCTTCACCGCCGACGACGGCGACCTGGTGCCGGGCGACACCAACCAGGTGCTGGACGTCTTCCTGCGCCGCCTGTGACGGCCTGACGCGCCCTGAGGCCCCGAGGCCCCGAGGCCCCGACGATCCGATGCCGTGACTCCCTTGCGGGATACGACCGGTGGCGTATTTCCGGGCGGAATCGCCACCGGTCGTTGACCGACCGTCCGCACGACGCTTGGCTCTCCCGGACCGGGCCGCGGGGGCCGTGGGCCCGGGACCGCCATCAGGGGAGGACGATCCATGACGCACGCACGCACCCGACGCCGGCTCGCCCGCACCGCCGCCGTCCTGGCCGCCACCGCCGTGGCCGCCGGAGCGGCGCTGCCCGCCGCCGAGGCCAAGCCGCCCAAGGGCGACACCGCCCGGGTCAGCGAGACCGCCAAGGGCGGGCAGATCAACGGGCGTTCGATCGCGATCGGACTGAGCGAGGACGGCCGCTCCGCGCTGTTCACCTCGACCGCGGCCGACCTGCTGCCCGGGCCCGGCACCCCGAACTCCGAGGAGGTCTACGTCCGCGACCTGCGCAGCGGACACGTCGAACGGGTCAGCGTCGCCGACGACGGCTCCCGGCTGGACGCACCCACCGCGGACGCCTCGATCAGCGCCGACGGCCGGTTCGTGGCCTTCAGCACCAGCGCCACCAACGTGGTGCCCGGCCAGCCCAGGCACTACAGCGACGTCTTCGTCCGCGACCGCTGGACCGGCCGCACCGAGCTGGTCACCGGGGGCGGGCCCAGCGACGGCGACGGCTACTCCGACACCCCGTCCCTGAGCCGGGACGGCCGCTACGTCGCCTACACCTCCAACCGCACCGACCTCGCCCCGGGCTCGGACCCGCGCCACTTCAACGTGCTCGTCACCGACCGCTGGACCGGCACCACCCGGGTGGTCACCACCGGTGCGGACGGCGGGGCCGCCAACAACACCTCCTACGGCGTGACGATCAGCGCGGACGGCGCCACCGTCGGCTTCACCTCCCGGGCGACCAACCTGCTCCCGCAGGCCCCGGCCGCCGGCCCCGATGCCGCCCCCGGCGCCGACATCGACGCCGACGCCGACGCCAGTGCACCCGGGCTGGCCCCGGCCCGCTTCTACCCGTACTTCGTCTGGAAGGCCGACACCGGGAAGGTCTCCGGCGCCAGCGTGGACGACGAGGGCACCCTGCGCGGCGTCAGCAGGGGCTCCCGGATCAGCCCCGACGGCCGCTACGCCCTGTTCGGCCTGCCGTTCCGCGTCGGCGGGCCCGGCTCCAACCACTTCCGGTCGGACCTGTACGCCCGGGAACTGGCCACCGGCCGGCTGACGCGGCTCAACGCCTTCCTGCCCGGCACCACGACCACCGCGAGCGCCCAGGACCCCGCCATGACCTTCGACGGCCACTGGGTCTACTTCGACTCCGCCGCCGACAACCTCGTCCCCGGCGACACCAACGGCGTCAACGACGTCTTCCGCCGCGACCTGCGGACCGGCGCGATCGAACGGGTCAGCCTCACCCGGGACGGCGGGCAGAACACCTCCGACTCCTCGGACCCGTTCGTGGACGCCGGCGGCGGGACGGTGGTCTTCACCGCCGACGACGGCGACCTGGTCCCGGGCGACACCAACGCTGCCGCGGACGTCTTCGTGCGCCACCCGTGATGATCCGAATGGCTTGATTCCCTTGCCGCATACGTCCGTTGACGTATTTTCCGCCGACATCACCGGAGGGCGTTGACCCCCCGGCCCTCCCGACGATTGGCTCTGCCGAAAGCCCGTCGCCGGGAGGGAGCCCGGCCGGGTGATCGCTGGGGAGGAACACCTTCATGACACGAACCACCCGGACGACCCGCAACCGGTGGCTGTCGGGCGGCGGCAGCGTCCTGGTCGCGGCCGCCCTGCTCGCCGTCGCCGCCGCCCCGGCCCAGGCCGGCCCGGTGCCGCGCGGCACCACCCAGGTCAGCCTCGGGCCGAACGGCGCGGCGCCCGACAACCAGTCGACGGCCCAGGGCATCAGCGCGAACGGCCGCTACGCCCTGTTCACCTCCCGGGCCACGAACCTGCTGCCCCACCCCTCGGTGGGCTGGAGCAACGCCTATGTGAAGGACCTGCGCACCGGCCGCCTCGAACAGGTCAACCTGTCCGACGCGGGCGGGGCGCTGAGCGGCTCGACCGACCAGGCCGGGATCAGCGCCGACGGCCGCTACGTCGTCTTCGAGAGCGAGGACGAGAACGTGGCGCCCGGCGCGCAGGTCAAGAACCGCACCGAGGTGTACATCAGGGACCGCAGGACCGGCCGCACCGAGCTGGTCAGCAGCAGCCCCACCAACACCGACACCGACCAGTACCACTCCTCGTACAACGCGCAGGTCAGCGGCAACGGCCGGTACGTGGTCTACGTGTCCTCCCGGACCGACCTGGACCCGACCGTCGTGGACCCCGAGCCGGAGCCCACCCCCGAGCCCTCGCTCGCCCGGCCCTACACCTGGAAGATCAACGTCTACCTCACCGACCGCTGGACCCACACCACCCGGCTGGTCTCCCACGACGTGAACGGCAAGCCGGGCGAGAGCACGTCCTTCCGACCGACGATCAGCGCGGACGGCCGCACCATCGGCTTCGGCTCCATCTCCAGCCTGCTGCCGGACGAGCAGGCCCCCGGCCTCGCCGCCGCGACCGCCGCGGCGGCGGCCTCGGCCTCCGCCCCCGCCTCCACCTCCGCCTCCACCGACGTGGAGCTCACCCCGAGCGCCGCCGAGGCCGCGCGCCGCAGCGTCCCGCAGTCCGCGGCGCAGCCGAGCCTGGCCCGCCCGACCGCCGCCCCCTACTACACCTACGACGTCCGCTCCCGGACGCTCACACCGGTGAGCGCGGGCCTCGACGGCACGATCGGCAGCTCCAGCTTCGAGGCGACGATCAGCCCCGACGGGCGGCGCGCGATCTACACCCTGTCCGAGCCCGGCGGCTCGACCGGCGGCCACCGCTACCACACCGTGCTCCACGTGCGGGACCTGCGGACCGGCACCGTGACGAAGGTCAGCGGCGGCCTGCCCGGCACCAGCTCGGTCGGCTCCTCCGACCACGGCTCGATCACCGCCGACAACCGCTGGATCTACTTCGAGTCCGCCGCCGACAACCTGGTGGCCGGCCCCCAGCACCCGGGCTGGGACGTCTACCGCCAGGACCTGCGCACCGGCCGCACCGAGCGGGTCGCCGCCGCGCCGGACGGCTCGCTCGGCAACGGCTCGTCGACGCAGCCGTTCGTCTCCGCCTCGGGGAACACCGTGGTGTTCGACTCGACCAGCGGCAACCTGGTCACCGGCGGCACCGGCCCGGCGGTCGAGAACGGCCAGGTCTTCGCCAAGCCCGCCGGGTTCCACCGGAGCGGCGGCGACGACCAGGGCGAGAACGAGGACGACTGACCGGCAGCCGTCCTCCGGGAACCACGACGGGGGCGGGACGTCGGCGGGGCCGGCGTCCCGCCCCCGTTGCGGGAGGGTGGGGCAGGTGGTCCGGGGGCCGTGCGGCGGGCGCGTCGATCAGCCCCCGCCGCGCGGCGGTTGTGAGCCCGTGGGCCGGTCCGGTTCCGCGCGGTCCGGCCCACGGGCAGCCTGGGTGGAGGTCAGCCCTCCAGGGCGGCGCGCGCGTCCACGAAGGCCGCGACGGCGCGCTCGACGTCCTCGGTGGAGTGCGCCGCGGACAGCTGCACCCGGATCCGGGCCTGGCCGTGCGGCACCACCGGGTAGGAGAAGCCGATCACGTACACGCCGCGCTCCAGCAGCAGTTCGGCGAGCCGGCCGGCCTCGGCCGCGTCGCCGATCATCACCGGGGCGATCGGGTGGTCGCCGGGCAGGATCTCGAACCCGGCCTCGGTCATCCGCGTCCGGAACAGCGCCGTGTTGGCCGCGAGCCGCTCGCGCAGCTCGTTGGACTTCTCGACCAGGTCGAGCACCTTGAGCGAGGCGGCCGCGATCACCGGGGCCAGCGAGTTGGAGAACAGGTACGGGCGGGAGCGCTGGCGCAGCAGGGCGACGATCTCCCGGCGGGCGGCGACGTAGCCGCCGGAGGCGCCGCCGAGCGCCTTGCCGAGGGTGCCGGTGATGATGTCCACGCGGTCCATCACGCCGTGCAGCTCCGGGGTGCCCCGGCCGCCCGCGCCGACGAAGCCGACGGCGTGCGAGTCGTCCACCATGACCATGGCGTCGTAGCGGTCGGCCAGGTCGCAGATCTCGCGCAGCGGGGCGACGTAGCCGTCCATCGAGAACACGCCGTCGGTGACGATCAGGCGGCGGCGGGCGTCCTGGGTGTCCTGGAGCTGCTTCTCCAGGTCGGCCAGGTCACGGTTGGCGTAGCGGTGGCGGCGGGCCTTGCTGAGCCGGATGCCGTCGATGATGCTGGCGTGGTTCAGCGCGTCGGAGATGACGGCGTCGCGGTCGTCCAGCAGGGTCTCGAAGACACCGCCGTTGGCGTCGAAGCAGGAGGAGTAGAGGATCGTGTCCTCCTGGCCGAGGAAGGCCGAGAGGCGGTCCTCCAGCTCCTTGTGGACGTCCTGGGTGCCGCAGATGAAGCGGACCGAGGCCATCCCGTAGCCCCAGCGGTCCAGGGCGTCCTTGGCCGCGGCGAGCACCTCGGGGTGGTCGGCCAGGCCGAGGTAGTTGTTGGCGCAGAAGTTCAGCACCTCGCCCGGGCGGCCGCCGCCGGTCACGGTGACGGCGGCGCTCTGCGGGCTTCCGATCACCCGCTCGGGCTTGAACAGGCCGGCCTCGCGGATCTCGTCCAGGGTGGCGGCGACGTCGGCACGCACGTTGTCGAACACTGCGGTCTCCTTAAGCAGTTCGGCGGGAGCAGTTCGGCGGGGCTGGGGCGGGCTCAGGCGGTCCAGTCGAGGATGATCTTGCCGCAGTTGCCGCCCGCGGCGTCGTCGAACGCGGCCTCGAAGTCGGTGGCGGCGTAGCGGCCGGTGATCACCGGGCTGAGGTCCAGGCCGCCCTCCAGCAGCACGGACATCGCGTACCAGGTCTCGAACATCTCGCGGCCGTAGATGCCCTTGATGGTGATCATCGAGGTGACGATCGAGGCCCAGTCCACCGGGAACTGCTCGGCGGGCAGGCCGAGCATGGCGATCTTCCCGCCGTGGGTCATGTTGGCGATCATCGACTGCATCGCCTCGGGACGGCCGGACATCTCCAGGCCGACGTCGAAGCCCTCGCGCAGGCCCAGCTTCTGCTGGCCCTCCTCGATGGTGTGCTCGGAGACGTCGAGCGCCAGCGTCACACCGACCCGGCGGGCCAGGTCGAGGCGGTACGGGGAGACGTCGGTGATCATCACGTTGCGGGCGCCGGCGTGCTTGGCGACGGCGGCGGCCATGATGCCGATCGGACCGGCGCCGGTGACCAGCACGTCCTCGCCGACCAGCGGGAAGGACAGCGCGGTGTGCACGGCGTTGCCGAACGGGTCGAAGATCGCGGCCACGTCCAGGTCGACCGGCACCCGGTGCACCCAGACGTTGGAGGCGGGCAGCGCCACGTACTCGGCGAAGGCGCCGTCACGGTTGACGCCCAGGCCGACGGTGTTGCGGCACAGGTGGCGGCGGCCGGCCAGGCAGTTGCGGCACTTGCCGCAGACCAGGTGGCCCTCGCCGCTGACCAGGTCGCCGACCGCGATGTCCGCGACGCCGGCGCCGAGCTCGGCGACCTCGCCGACGAACTCGTGGCCCAGCACCAGCGGGGTCCTGATGGTCTGCTGGGCCCAGCCGTCCCACTTGCGGATGTGCAGGTCGGTGCCGCAGATGCCGGTCCGCAGCACCTTGATCAGCACCTCGCCGGGGCCGATCTCGGGCTTCGGGACATCGATCATCCAGAGGCCGGGCTCGGCCTGCTGCTTGACGAGTGCCTTCACGGCAACGGCTCCTGACGTGCGCGGGGACGGCCTTCGGGGGTCGGGCAGGCCGAGGGGCCCGGTTCGGCCGTTCCTGACGGTCGCACTCCGGGCAGGCAGAAATCTGCCTGGTCGGAGGGGGTGCGGTCCATCGAGGAATTCTTAAGGGCGGCCACAGCTGGGCTGAACGATCGTGCCCGAGCAGCGGCCGACGGCGGGTGCGGCATGCCGGTGCTCACCCGTCCGGCCGAGCGCGGGGCGGCCGCCGCGACACCGTCCGACGGGGCGCCGGCCGGGGTTGCGTGATGCCACCGGGGGTGGGTGGCACCGGGCCGCCAGCCGGACGGGGCACCCGGCTGAGCGCGCTCCCGTTCGGTCCAGCCGGGCCTCGATCCCGCGCGCGCCCGCACGGCGGCGGTGCTTACGGTGGCGACGCTCCCCCGCGCCCCCGTGGAGCAGCGCCCCGGCCTGCCGGGCAGCGCTCCGGGGCCCTTCGCCAAGGGGCCGTCCGCCCCAGAGAGGCGCCTGCGCCGATGACCGACACCCGACGGCCCCGACCGGCCGTTCCCCGCTCCGTGCGGGTCCACCGCTCTTCGCGCCCGGCCGTCCCCCGGTCCGTACGGGTGGCCTCCGCCGCCCTCGCGCTGAGCGGCCTGCTCGCCGTCTCCGCCTGCTCCGGGAGCACGGAGCCCGCGCGGCAGGCCGGTCCGGCCGTCACCGCCGAACCGGCCGCGCTGAGCCCGACCGCCACGCCGACGGGCAGCGCCACCGGCGCGGTGGTGCCGCTCACCCCGGACGTCACGAGCCGTCTGGACGACGCGATCAAGCAGGTGATGAGCGAGGTCTCCATCCCCGGGGTGATCGTCGGCTACACCACCCCCGACGGCAGCTACCAGCGCACCTTCGGCGTCGCCGACAAGGATTCCGGGACGCCGATGTCGCCCAACCTGTACATGCGGATCGGCAGCGTGTCCAAGACCTTCACCGCCACCGGCGTCCTGCGGCTGGTGGACCAGGGCAAGGTGGGCCTGGACGACCCGATCTCCAAGTACGTCCCGAACGTGCCCGGCGGTGACGGCATCACCCTGCGCGAGCTCGGCGAGATGCGCAGCGGCCTGTTCAACTACACCCTGGACTCCGACTTCCAGCAGGCGTTCTTCAGCGACCCGAACCGGCCCTTCACTCCGGACCAGTTGCTCGCGTACGCGTTCAAGCACCCGGCGAACTTCGCGCCGAACGCCCAGTTCGAGTACTCCAACACCAACCTGATCCTGCTCGGCCTGGTGGTCGAGAAGGTCGGCGGGCAGCCGCTCCAGGACTTCCTCAACCAGCAGGTGTTCACCCCGGCCGGGCTCACCAGGACCAGCCTGCCGACCGACGCGGCCTTCCCGGACCCGCACGCCCACGGCTACACCAACCAGACGGCCAGCGGCGCGGTCGAGGACGCCACCACCTGGAACCCGTCCTGGGGCTGGGCGGCCGGCGCCGTCATCTCCGGCCTCACCGACCTTCAGACCTGGTCGAAGGTGCTGGCCACCGGGGAGCCGCTGCTCAAGCCCGCCACCCAGGCGGAGCGGCTGAAGTTCGTGCCGGTCGGGCCGACCCCCGACCTCGGCTACGGCTTCGGGGTGTTCACCACCCACGGGTGGATCGGCCACAACGGCTCGCTGCCCGGGTACGAGAGCGTGGTGATCTACCTGCCGCAGGCCAAGGCCAGCCTGGCCATCCTCCTCAACACCGACATCCTGCACGACGGTTCGGAGCCCTCGACGTTCCTGGCGCGGGCGGTCACCCAGATCGTCTCGCCGAACAACGTCTACACGCTGCCCACCCCGCCCGGCTCGGCCTCCCCGACGGCCTCCCCCTCCTCCTCCCCCTCGCCCACGGGCTCGCCGACGGCCTCGCCCACCGGTGCCGCCACGCTGCACATCTCCTGAAGCGCACCCGCACCCGCCCTTGCACCCGCACCCGTGCGAGAGGGCCCGACCCGGCCGATAC